>JAYEIA010000211.1:0-7932 GCA_034659855.1 Bacteroidota bacterium | reverse complement strand
ATGATTCCTGAAGAGATGGAGGGGCTGTGGATTCAATAAAGTGAGTTAATTTATTAATATTCATTGATGTTCAGAAATTTGAAAGTGATTAAATGTCTGTTTATTAGTATTCTAACTGTTAAGGATGATCAAGGGCTAAGCCGGTTTTCTTATCTTTTTTATAATTTGCTGCTTGCTCTTTTGTACATCTTGAAAGACGGTCAAAAGTTGCCGGAATACCAAGGATGTATCCTTTTTTGGAGATGACTTTGTGAGCATACTCAGAACAAGACGGAGTATAAACACAGTGATGAGAATCTTGAGAGGAAATGAATTTCTTATAAAAGAGGAACAGGTTTGAAACAGGACTTGCATACCCGGTTTCATTAGTCAAGTGTTTAGACCGGGAGTCGGACTCAGAAATAAAAGAGGATAAAAAATCTTGTTGTGCATGGCTCTCGGCTGAAAAGCCTATGGTTACCAGAAGAAGAATTGATATTTTATTCATCATTTAATTACTTCTCACTAAGTTGTGTTTGGCAAAACTAAATTCAATATTCAATTTTAAAACGTCCTTATGAATGGGTTTAGTCATAAATCCATAAGTGTTCGGAAGCACCGCATCTTTGATTGTTTCAGTATTGGTGTCGCCTGAAATATAAATAACAGGAATATTCATGTCACGCCCCATAATTTTTGCCGTCTGAATTCCGTTTAAATCGCCGGCCAAATGAATGTCCATAAGAACAAAGTCGGGTTTGTTCTTTTTACAAAACTCAATGGCATCTTCACCGGTTTCAACAGTATTTGTTTCTCCGTAGCCCAACTCTTTTATAAACATTTCAAATATTGTACAAAGCATATTGTCATCTTCGACAATTAAAATACTTTCGGGTTTGGTTTTTTTCATATAGCTTGTTTTTTTGCTGTTATTAGCTGCAATTTAATGTTTATAAATATACATGCAGAATGTAAAAATACAATTTTATAGGTTTTAAAAAAAGTATTTTTGTATTTTTGCCTTTCAAATTGACCAAAATGATGAATCTTATTGTAGATGTCGGAAATTCTTTTACAAAAATTGCCTTTTTCAAAGATGAACGTATAGATGAGATTTTTGTGAAGGATAACCATTCCGATATGTTAAATAAAGAAATGGATTTGTTGTTGCTTTTGGCCAATAAATGTGACTCGGCATTAATATCTTCGGTAAAAAGAAATTATCCGGAAGTTATAAAAATAATTACAGCCGATATAAAAAATGTTAAATCTTTAGGTGTTGATACAATTTTGCCAATGACAAACCGTTATAAAACGCCGAAAACATTGGGGAAAGACAGAATTGCCGCTGCCGTTGGGGCCAACAATATTTATCCTGACAGCAACGTTTTGATTATAGATGCCGGAACAGCTTTGACCATGGATTTAGTTACCGACAAAAATGAATATATTGGCGGAAGTATATCTCCGGGACTAAGCATGAGATATAGAGCATTAAACCGGATGACAGGGAACCTTCCGGAATTGTCAATAAATAATAATTTTGATTTGTTGGTAGGTACTGATACAACCGAGGCAATAACTGCCGGGGTTCAAAATGGTATTATATACGAAGTCGAATCATATATTGATAAAATTTCAGAGAAATATCAACAGATAAAAATTGTTCTCACCGGAGGAGATATAATTTTCTTTGAAAGATATATAAAAAAAGACATCTTTGCAGACCAATATTTAGTACTAAAAGGTTTAAACAGAATTTTAAGATATAATGAAAAATAAGTTTTTAATAGTTACAGCACTTTTTTTGAGTACAATCGTCAGTTTTGCACAAGATAATACAGGCTCTCCTTTTTCCGGTTTCGGCTACGGAATTATTGAAGACCAAGGAATAGGCGGAGCAATGGGTTATGGTGGTGCCTCTATTGGTTTAGCTCAGCATGATCAGATTAATATATTAAATCCGGCAGGCTACTCTGCCATTGCCGCTCAAAGCTTTATTTTTCACGCCGGGTACAGAGCAAAACGAGTAGATTTTACCGATGCCTCATCATCAAGCTCAAAATACAATTATGGATTTACGGGCATTAATACCGCATTCAGAATTAATGAATTTTGGGCCGCAGGCTTTGGTCTGACTCCCTTTTCAAGTATCGGATACAATGTTAAGACTGAAGAGAATCGATCGTTTGAAAATACAAGCTATGATATTACAACAAACTATTATGGAGAAGGCGGACTGAATAAATTATACTTTTCTACCGCTTTTGACTACGAGGGCTTTTCTGTGGGGGCTGACTTTTCATATATATTTGGTCTGACAAGCATCAGGACTGAAGCACAACTTCAAGACAGTTTGTATACAAATCTAATTCTTCATTACGAAAATTACAACACCAAAGGATTATTGATGACCTACGGGATTCAGTATTCCTATGACATAGCAAAGTATAAAAAGTTGACATTGGGAGTTACCTATAATATGAACACCAAGCTTAGTGCTGACTATACAGCGTTTGCATCAAACTTTGTTTCCAATAATTATAACACGGTTTCTGATACAATTATGTATGATACCATTTCAAATATTAATACAGAAATTCCCCAAAAAATTGGTATAGGTCTGTCTTATAAGGGCAAAAAGTTTTTATTTGCTGCCGACTTCAGCTCGCAAAGTTGGGAGGGGGTTCCAATTTTTGGAGAACAAACAGAAAATCTGAAAAACAGCTATAAAATTGCCGGTGGTATGGAGTTCTTGCCCTCACGAACAGCTCAATCGTATTTTAAAGCCGTTAAATACAGATTGGGAGGGTATTATTCAAATTCATACATCAGTTACAACGGAAACCCGGTTGAAGAATACGGGCTGACTTTCGGTTTCGGATTGCCTGCAAAGAAATCCTTAACCTATATAAACTTAGGTTTTGAAGTAGGAGTGAAGGGAAGTGTTGAGAAAAATTTACTTAAAGAAAATTATTACGGATTAAACCTCAGCATCAATATGGCTGATATTTGGTTTGTGAAACGAAAATTTGAATAGGAATAACCTTATTATATTTAATTAAAAATTTCAATCATGAAAAAAATGAAAGTTTTTGCAATATTACTATTGACCTTAACCATACAGTTGTCATTTGCACAATCTGCAAGTGATGTCTTTAAAATGGAATTTCCGCAATTGTCGGGAGTAGATTACACCGACGATGCAGAGCTTAATGCAGAAAAGATTGCTCTATACAGAGCACAGTACAAGCAATTGAAAGTCTCACTAAAAGATATTGATAAATATCAACAGGGGGTTGAAGAAGGATTAGAAGTTTTTGATGCAAAAGATCTCAAAGGATTGCAAAAAGATGAGCAATTCAAACCACTCCTCAATATGGTAAAATCAAATACGATTGATATGAAAATCTATTTGTCGGACAAAACAAAATACGGTGTTGACAGTGTTGAGTGTATTGAGCAAAGCTCCATAGTTAAAAGTCTTATTGACGGGAAAGACTATGAAAATGTTTATTCACCATGGAAATTACTTTTCAATTACTATCCGATTTCTTCAAAGAATATTTACCTCTGGGGAGAAAAATTGATGGAACAAAGAATTATTTCTTCACTTAAAGGTGCAAAGTCAAAATACATAGAAGGTAAAAAATTGATAAAAGCAGCGCGAGAATATAAAGAGTCCGATGTTGAGAAATACAATGAAATGGCTACAAAAGCTAATGCTCTGATGAACGAAAAAGATTCCTTGATGAATATAAAAAATGGGTGGGTTGACAGCTTACTTCTGGTTTATGACAAACGATCAAAATATTTCGGAAAAACAAGCAAGCAGTATGGTGCCGGATACTTAAAAGGCAAGAAAGGAATTGCATTATATAAGTATAGAAGAAATGAAGACCTGGAATTAGCTTATAAATTGTTAAACGAATCGGTGAAAGAACAAGCAGAATATCCTTCTTTATCTGCAATTCAATATTTTTTCTTTGCTACGGATGAAATGTACTCAAAGAAAAAACTTAAAGCACCCGGTGTTGTCGATGATTATACTTTAACACAGGATGTCCTTGCGGATTATATCGTAAAATTGGAAAAATTACATAAACAGACGAATAAGTCCGTTTATGCAAAACAAAAAAAGAGTGCTGAAGGAGTTGCCGAAAATCTAACGGATAAATTTGCCGGTGGCGAATATGCTAAATGTTCTGTGCTGGCTCCGGCATTTGCAAAGAAATTTGATGAGAAAAAAACGGATGTAGAATGGTTAAGGAAGGTAATCTCTATTTTAAATAAAAGAAGAGGGGAAGAGAGTAAAGAGTGTAAAAGCTCTCAATTTTATGAAGATGCTACTATTGCATTGCATGATCTGGAGCCCAATGCTAAATCGGCTTACTTATTGGCACAACTTAATTTGAAAAAAGAAAATCCTAATTATGAACTTGCTGCTAAATATTATAAAGAGGCTTATTCGCAAGAAACGGACAGCATGAAAAAATCCGAGTACTATTACGATGCTGCTGTGGTGGCAAGTGCACGCGGACAATTAAGCAAATCTCGTTCTCTTGCACAGTCGGCTCTTGATTTGGATGGATCCATGGGCGTAGCGTATATTCTTATCGGAAAGCTATACGTGAAAAGCGTTGGACAATGTGGCTCAAACAACTTTGAGAAATCTTGTGTTTATTGGATTGCCGCTGATATGATGTTAAAAGCAAAATCGGTTGATTCTTCCGTAAGCAAAGAAGCCAACGGATATGCCGGAGCATACAGTTCAAAATTTCCAAGAAAAGAAGAGGCTTTCATGCGAGGTGTAAAGCCCGGCGATGCTGTGAGTATCAATTGCTGGATACAGCGAACAACTACTGCCAGATTTGTAAAATAATTTTAATCTGAATAATTTAGGAGCTGTGCAAAAATAAATTTGCTTTTTTAACAAACTAATTTATTATTTTACAACTCAAAAAAAGTAAGTAATAGCGGGCTATATCGTCTTTTTTTGAGGCGGTAAAATGATACAATTAGGACGTTAAAAATGTGAAGTTATTTTTGCACAGCTCCTTAATGATAAAAAGCTGTTCTGTTTAAGGAGTAGCTTTTTGTCCTCAATTATTCATAAACTTTCAATAGAAAGCAGTATAAAATATTGATTGAATTGATATTAACGATAAATTTAAAAAATAAAATAGCTCAAATTTGGTTATCACCATTTTTTGCAGAAAAACAATCAATAGGTTAATGTACAGACGCTCTCATTGGGGTTATTATTAATTCTCACTGTAGAAATTGGCGTTTTGATTGAACATCATTTATATTTCCAATAGATAATAAAATACGGAAAAGTTCCGGTTAACTTACTATTTTTTAGTAAGTTTGCAGTCTTCATAATTATATGAAATTTATAACAAAACTTACAGATAATGGATTATAATACTTCCAGAACAAAATTGATGATGCCGGAGTATGGCAGGAACATTCAGCGCATGGTAGAACATGTGGTAAATATTGATGATAAAAAAGAAAGGACTCAGGCAGCAGAAGAAATAATTTCCATAATTGAACAATTAAACCCGGCCACTAAAGATGTCAAAGATTATAAAAGTAAACTTTGGGATCATATCTATCTAATGTCAAACTTCAAATTAGACATTGACTTTCCCGGAGGAGAAGCTCCGACCAGAGAGAGTGTAATTCCTGAAGTAAATATAGTTCCTTACCGGTCGAGCAGAATAAAATATCGCCACTATGGTGATACCGTTAAGCAAATGCTTAAACATGCTCAAACCATGGATGACGGCTCAAATAAGGATATGCTTATTTCGCTGATTGCCAATCATATGAAAAAGTTGTACTTGATATGGAATGACAGGCACAATGTGAGCGATGAAGACATTTTTAGAGATATAGTCGAGATGACTGACGGAAAAATAAAAATCCCCGAAAATTTGTCTTTAAGTGATAAGAAAGAACTGCCGAGTGGAAATTTTAAGAAAAGAAGAAAATCAAAAAAGAAGCGAAGACGAAAATAGATAGGAGCTTATATGAGTGTAGTTTAAAAAGGTTAAAAGTTGAAAGTCTGCAAAGCTAATTATTTGATATTGAGTAAATTATATAAAATTAGTATATAACAAACGTCATATAAAATTGCGTTTTGTCAATAAGGTTTTAAACACAGTATCTGTCAGGTGTTTTCACCTGACAGGAATTTGTATCCGGCTAAATCCTGTGTGGTAAAAACACCACACAAGTGCAGATTACTACAAATACCTGATAATCAAATTATGGGTCAGGATTTCTGAAGTATAGGAATAAATTTCATTATTAAACGGACAAACCACATATGCCATCATTTCAAGTCAAAGGAGGATTAAAACTTTCAGGAGAAATAACTCCTCAAGGTGCAAAAAATGAAACTTTACAAGTTTTGTGTGCGGTATTGCTGACCCCCGAAGAAGTCAGAATCCAAAATATTCCGAACATAAAGGATGTTAATAATTTGATAGAATTATTGAAGAAATTAGGAGTAAACGTTTCAAAAAAAGCTGACGACGACTATATTTTTTGTGCAAAAGATGTAAATATAGATTATTTACAAACTGAGGAATTTAAAAATCAAGCCGGAAAACTTAGAGGCTCTGTTATGGTTCTCGGGCCGTTTTTGGCTCGTTTCGGTAAAGCATTCTTACCCGTTCCCGGAGGCGATAAAATTGGTCGAAGACGTTTGGATACACACTTTTTCGGATTTGAAAAGCTCGGAGCAAGCTTCAAGTATAACGAAGAGACCGCTTGTTTTAAAGTTGAGGCCGAGGGCAAATTAATCGGAAACGAAATGCTTCTCGATGAGGCTTCAGTAACAGGAACTGCAAATATTTTGATGGCAGCAGTATTGGCTAAAGGAAGAACCGTGATTTATAATGCGGCTTGCGAACCTTATTTGCAGCAACTCAGCAAAATGCTTTCTCGAATGGGAGCCAATATTACCGGCATCGGGTCAAATCTCTTGACCATTGATGGTGTAGAGCGCCTCAACGGAACAGCACACATCATACTTCCGGATATGATTGAAGTCGGAAGTTTTATTGGTTTGGCTGCAATGACTCAATCTGAAATTACCATAAAGAACGTCAATTTTGAAGACTTGGGAATAATCCCCGAAGCCTTCAGGCGACTCGGAATAAAAGTTGAAAAGAAAAACGACGACATCTATATCCCTGCCCAAGACCATTATCAAATTCAAACATTTATAGACGGTTCAATAATGACCGTTTCAGATGCCCCTTGGCCCGGATTGACCCCGGATTTATTGAGCGTGATTCTGGTTGCAGCAACCCAAGCAGAGGGAAGTGTTCTGATACATCAAAAAATGTTTGAAAGCCGATTGTTTTTTGTGGACAAACTCATTGACATGGGAGCTTCCATAATCCTTTGTGATCCACACCGAGCAACAGTTATCGGGCATAACCGAAAAATTCAACTCAGAGCTTCTGAAATGACTTCCCCGGATATTCGAGCAGGAATTGCATTGCTTATTGCTGCAATGTCGGCCGACGGCACAAGCATAATTCATAATATTGACCAAATTGATCGCGGTTATCAAAACATTGACGGAAGGCTGAATGCTCTCGGTGCTGAAATAAAGCGTATTTAAGTAATGAATATTAATAATTTTGCTAACGCCTGAAATACAGGACTAAACAAAACATATAAGTGTCGTTTATATTTGGTTAACTACTGCAACACTTCGTTAAATTACGAATTATTAATTACGAATTACGAACTAAGCACGTAATAATCAACACTTTAACTCGCTTATGGCTTGCCTTATAAAGTATTGAATATAAGGTAATTATAAAAATTTAACGAACTATTGTACTGAGTCCGGTCTAAAAAGTATGTTTTAGTTTAGTAAAACAAGCTATATGCTTAATTATCAGGATTTTATAAACTATTCTTACA
>JAYEIA010000210.1:0-1567 GCA_034659855.1 Bacteroidota bacterium | reverse complement strand
TGTGTATGTTCTGATAATAGCTAGACAGATTTTATATCCTATAGTTTTGGCTTTATTATTTTCATATTTTATTTATCCGTTGGTAAGTTTATTGGAGAATAAATTACGATTTCCCAAATCTTTGGCTGCTCTTACCGGGCTGATAGTGTTTGGTGGTTTTATGTATGGTGTCGGAAATTTAATAGCTGCACAAGTCAATGTTTTTGTCGGCGATTTTCCTGTTTTAAAAGAGCAAGCTTTAAAGAATTTTGATGCCTTGCAAGTATTTGTGTACGATAATTTTGGGATTACAGCTGTGGATCAAAATCTTTGGATGAAGGAAAAAATAGCCGAAATTTTTGAAAGCGGAGGAGAGATTTTGTCCGGAGTATTGCATAAAGCCACCGGAGCTTTGGAAGCCTTAATTTTTATTCCGATTTTTAGTTTTTTTATGCTCTCATATCGACACCGCGGCTATAATTTTGTACTAAAGCTTGTTGAGAAAAGAGACGGAGATTTAACCGAAAAATTATTGGAACAAATTTCAAAAGTAACCATAAAATATGTAACCGGCGTGTTAAGTGTTGTGGCAATTTTAGCTGTTTCACACTCCACGGCATTAAGTATAATCGGCGTAAAGTATGCGATAATATTAGGCATTTTTGCCGCTGTTTTTTCTGTCATACCCTATTTTGGAACACTTATCGGCGGATTGGTTCCTCTACTGGTTTCTGCCGCTACTATGGGAAATCCCTATATATTGGTTGCTATTATGTTGTATTTTTGGGCCATTATTTTTATTGACCATAATATTTTAACACCAATGATTGTGGGGGGGAATGTTTCATTAAATCCCTTCATAACTATATTGGGTATAATTATTGCTTCAACGATTTGGGGTATACCGGGAATGATTGTTGTTGTTCCGGTGCTTGCGGTAGTAAAAATTGTATGCGACAACATTGAAGGACTCAAACCTTGGGGCTACTTGCTGGGAGGAGAAGACCATGGCGTGTTTTTTGATAAAGTAAAGGGCATAGCAAATAGATTTAAGCGAAAATCGTAATTTTCGATTTATATAATTTGGTAAACAGCAGTTAAAAATCCGGCAGTTTTTTGCTTATGAGCAACAGAGATAAAAAAATAAATGAGGAAAACTTGGCTGAGAAACCAACCCCAAAAAGTTATCGAAAGCTTCTTGTTTGGTTGTCGTCAGTACTATTGTTTTTAATGGTTATTCAGACCGGTTTCTATTTTTTTGCAAAACCTATGCTGAAAGGGTATGTGGAGAAAAAAGTAAATGCTGTTACGCAAGGCTTATACACTGTGAATTTTGATGATATAAAAGTAAATGTAGCCGGTCAAAGCCTTTTTATTACCGATTTTGAATTGGTTCCCGATACTATCCTTTACCGTAAATTAATTAATAAAGAGAACTATAGCAAGTCGCTGTTTAATATTAAATTGGACAGCTTGGTTATTAGAAAGGTACGTCTGTTAAATCTCTTTGGAGATAAAAGAGAATTTAAAATTGAAGAAATCGGCTTACGGACTCCGCAAATTACAATTGTTGCAAACCCTTCTGAGA
>JAYEIA010000209.1:0-28060 GCA_034659855.1 Bacteroidota bacterium | reverse complement strand
AATTCGAAAGCAATTCACAACAACTATCTCCCCAACTACCTCCATAAATAGACTGTGTTCAATACGTCAAAGATACAATTCAGAACAAGTGTGAAGTGTCAAGGGAGAGGGTTGAGGTCTGTGTTCAACTTTTCACTATTTTAATACCTTCAAAAAACTGAGTCATTGGTGAAGTTGAAAATTTTATTAACTTTAAATAATGAAAAACAGGACGAAGGCTTACTTCTATATATAAAGTTAAAGTAGCCATAGACAGAAAAGAACACTTGACAATATTTATAAAACCGGTTTGCAGAACCACTAATTATCCGCACATTCAACATATATACAGTTAATGATTGAATGAGCGGGCGAAAAAGTAAATAAAAAATGAACCCGAAAATTGACAGCCTAACTAAAAAACTGCACATAAAAAATATGCGGAGCAAATGCTGTATCAGAATGTTACGGCATGATTTTATGGAGCATAACATTGATGTCAATGAAATAAGCTTAGGGTATGCTGAGATTTCATATAATCCGCAATTGGTGGATAAAAATATCATAGCCGAAATTCTTCAATTATCCGGTTTAAGCCTCATCGCAAGTCGGGAGGAGAAGATTGTTGATGAGGTTAAACAAGCTGTTCATGAGCTGATACATGAGATGAATAACATTGATTCAATTACCAAAAAATCAGAATATATTGTAGAAAAATTGGGCTTGAACTTTCGATATTTATCAAAAATATTCTCAGCCAATGAAGGAATAACCTTAGAACGGTATATTATTCTGCACAAGATTGAACGCATAAAAAGTATGGTTGATGAAGAAGAATATACTTTAAGTGAAATTGCTTATATGATGGACTATAGCAGTGTTCAGTATTTAGCAACCCAATTTAAAAAAGAAACCGGCTATTCTGTTTCTGACTATAAATTGTTGGATCAAAAAGAGAAAAATTTGTTGTCCGGTTTTTATTAAGGGACGGATACGAAATAAATTATGATAGCGTAGGCGAAGTTATTTTGTTTTCGTTCCTAAGGCTACTTTACGAAGTTATAACAAGCTCTGAAAGAGCGTGATCAATAGCATAGGGCAACGCCCTATGATAATTTTAATTTTTACAGTTTTCAAAGCCCTGAAAGGGCGAAATCAGTATAATTCATTAATAATCAGCTCGATTACGCCCATTCAGGGCTTAAATATTTTCATTCTATTTTATCACAGGGCGATGCCCTGTGCTACTGATCGCACTCTTTCAGAGCTAAATATAACTTAGTAAAGTAGAACTAAAAGTACAATTTTATACATCTTTCGTAAAATTTCGTAACAACTGTTTTAAACGTTCATTGTATTTTTGTGTCCTAGTTTGAAAGAAACTCATTTAAAAATTTTCAATTATGAAAGACAAAAAAATAAGTGCAATCGTTGTATTGATCAGTATTTTACTTGTAGCATTCAGCACCCAAAACGTTTCGGCACAATTGAGCAGTAACGAAAAAGCCGGTTTAATTTATATGTATGAGGAAGAAAAATTAGCCCATGATGTTTATTTCTTTTTATCGAAAAAATATACAATCCCGGTTTTTAAAAATATTAATAGAAGTGAAGCCTATCACATGAGTATGGTTTTGGATTTAATAAAAAAATATGAACTCAACGATCCTTCCGGAAAAGCCTTAGGTCAATTTGAGAATAAAGAACTTCAAAGTCTCTATAATAATTTAACCGAAAAAGGTTCAAAAAGTATTGTTGATGCCTTGGAAGTCGGAGCAACTATTGAAGATGTTGATATTTTTGATTTAGAGAAACTTGAAAAGGAAGCAAAGAATACAGATATAAAGAAACTGTATGAACTCTTAATTTGCGGTTCCGAAAATCACATGAGGGCTTTTACCGGGCATTTAGAATTTAAAAATGTACCCTATTCACCACAATATATTTCTAAAAGCAGATATGAAGAAATAAAAACATCTGAACACAAAAGGTGTATCGAATTAAAGTAAGTAATCATGTAAGGAAGTATCATGTGCAAAGTTTTTGAATTTAATTTTTCCCAAATACAGACTTCGTCTGTTTTAATAAAGAAGTACAGCTATTTAAAATATTAAAACAGACGAAGTCTGAAATCACATTAAAAAACAAATAATATGAAAGTCAGAAATAATATTGCCGTTAGTGAATCAGGTTTTGTATTTGATTCCAATACCGGAGATTCTTTTTCATTGAACGAAACAGGAAAACAAATCCTAAAAATGATGAGTGAGAATAAAAATGAAAATGAAATCAAAGATTATTTTATCAAGAATTACGACGTGGAAGAAGGTATTTTTGAAAATAACTTTTATGATTTTATTGGTATGTTGAATAATCTTAATCTACTTGAAAATGAAGACTAATATGAAACCTAAATATAATATTGCCGTAACCGGCTTAAATAATACCGATAATCCGGGACCGGGGGTTCCGGTTATAAGGGCTTTGCGTGAAGCCAAAGGGTTTGATGTTCGTATCATAGGGTTGGTTTATGAAAATCTGGAGCCGGGAATTTATATGGATAATATTGCGGACAAAATATACCAAATCCCCTATCCGTCAACAGGTTCCGATGAGCTTATTGAACGAATTGAATACATCAATTCAAAAGAAAACTTACAAGTGCTTATTCCAAATTTTGATGCCGAACTTTTTACGTTCATGAAAGCTGAAGAGAAATTGAAATCAATGGGCATTGACACTTTTCTGCCAACGGTTAAACAGTTTGAAGAACGGCATAAACACGTGTTGCCGGAATATGGAAAAAAATACGGCTTTGATATTCCGGAAAGTATAGGAATTACAAATTTGACTGAAGTGAATGAGCTGAAAAATAAATTTGAATACCCACTTTTAGTAAAAGGAAAGTTTTACGATGCGTACTTGGCTTATAATGCCTCACAAGTTATTGAGCATTTTAATAAAATTTCGGCCCAATGGGGTGTCCCTGTTATTATACAAGAATTTGTAAAAGGAACCGAGGTAAATGTGGTTGCCGTGGGAGACGGCGAAGGAAATACGGTAGGAGCTGTGCCTATGCGAAAACAATACATTACCGACAAAGGAAAAGCATGGGGCGGAATTACGATAACAGACCAAAAGCTTCTTGATATTACCTATGATTTAATAAAGAAAACAAAATGGCGCGGTGGTATGGAATTGGAAATCATAAAAACCAACGACAACAAATATCATATCATTGAAATTAATCCAAGAATTCCGGCTTGGGTATATCTTGCGGTCGGTGCCGGACAAAACCTGCCCGAAATATTAGTTGAGCTGGCTTTAGGGAAAAATGTAATTCCGTTTAAAGATTATACCGCCGGAAAAATGTTTATCCGATATTCATACGACATGATCGGTGATATTTCACAATTCGAAAAATTGTCCATCACCGGAGAACTATAAAATTTAATCTTTTAAATATAAGAAAATGATAACAAATAATAAATTAAAATACGAAAGACCGGTAATCAATAAAATAAATGCCGGCGTTACCGATAAATTCGGTATGGCAACAAAAATACCCGTTGTTGATACTATCGACGGAGTAAAAATTGATACATTAGTGGAACAATACGGTTCGCCTCTTTTTGTATTATCAGAAAAAACGATAAGAGAAACCTATAATGATGCCAAGCAGTCTTTTACCACACGGTATCCTAAAGTTGAATTTGCATGGTCGTACAAAACCAACTACTTGAATGCGGTCTGTCAAATTTATCACAGCGAAGGCTCTTGGGCTGAGGTTGTTTCAGGTTTTGAATACGATAAAGCTATTGCAAACGGGGTAGCCGGGAAAAGGATTATTTTTAACGGCCCCGACAAAAGCAAAGCTGACTTGGAAAAGGCCGTAAGCAACGGTTCATACATTCATATCGATCATTTTGATGAATTATATGACATCATTGCCATTTCAAAATCATCAGAACGACATCCCAAAGTCGCTATCCGGGTTAATATGGATACCGGGATTTATCCGAAATGGGATCGTTTCGGCTTTAACTATGAAAACGGGGAAGCATGGAATGCCTTAAACCGAATAATGCATTCGGAAAATATAGACTTGGTGGGCTTACATACGCATATCGGGACGTATATTTTGTCGCCGAATGCCTATACCGTGGCAGCATCAAAATTATCTGAACTGGCGGTGAGATTGGATAAAAAATTTAATCATAAAATTAAATATATTGATATGGGGGGCGGCTTTGCTTCAAAAAATACCTTAAAAGGTGCTTATCTGCAAGGTAAAGATACTTGTCCCACCTTTGATCAGTATGCTGAGGCTATTACCAACGGTATTATAAACTCGGAAATAGACCCGAACAATATGCCTGTTTTGTTTTTGGAAACCGGACGAGCATTAATTGACGATGCCGGCTCTATTGCCGGAACTGTTTTGGCAAACAAGCGATTATCAAGCGGACGACGATCCATGATAGTTGATATCGGAGTCAATATGTTATTCACCTCGTTTTGGTATGAGCATGAAATATATCCGGCTCAAGACACGGGAGCTCATACTGAAGACACAACAATCTACGGCCCCCTGTGTATGAATATTGATATTATCAGAGAGGCCATAAAATTCCCTTTATTAAACAAAGGCGACCATTATGTTTTGAAGCGTATCGGGGCATACAATATGACGCAATGGATGCAATTTATTACCCTGCGACCAAACATCGTATTAATTGATACCGAAGGAAAAACTCATGTTATCAGAGAGAAAGAAACCAATGAAGCCATGACATCTTTGGAGAAAGTTCCGGACTATTTAAAATAAACTTTGAGTAAGTAGTAAAACATAAATTTTTCCGTATTTTAATATTGTTATAATACTGATAATCAGTTGAATTATTGCACCATTATACCATTAAATAATTGTATCATTACTTAATTCAATAGTGCATAGTATTGTTGCAATTTAATAATAAAAGATACATTATTAGAACTTTTGGAGGTTGAGCGTAGTCGAAACCGTTGCTGTTAAAAGCAAACCCGATTTCGAGTCTTGTTTTGCAAACAACATGCTCAATCTACAAAAGATTATTTTTTCATAATTAATTTGTGTTGATAATAGCTTTACTTTTGCCGATTTATTAAATACTTAACCTTAATTATTCATAAACTTTTAATGAAAGCAGTATAAAATATTGATTGAATTGATATTGTAATGATAAATTTAAAAATAAAATAGCCCAAATTTGGCTGTCATCATTTTTTGCGGAAAAACAATCAATAGGCTAATATACAAACGCTTTCATTGGGGTTATTATTAACTCCCGAATTATTCGGGTTAAAACATTTTAATTCATATAAATGAGCGAAACATTCAGTATAAAAAAAGTTACAGCAACTGTATTAAACAGTTATTCGCAAATTTTCTTTTCAGAAAATAAATTCTTTGCAGGAATCTTAGTCTTTATCAGTTTTTTTGATATTTGGGCAGGAACTTGCGGGCTCATAGCTGTTTTAGTTGCAAATATTACTGCCAAAATAATGGGCTATAACCAAATGCTTATCCGAAAAGGTATTTACGGATTTAATGCATTGCTGGTGGGTCTGGGAATGGGAATTAGTTTTTCGCCCGGTTTGGAACTTTTTATTATTGTATTTTTTGCATCTGTTCTTACACTATTTATCTCGATAGCTCTTCTTGGTGTTTTATCAAAATACGGCTTGCCGTTTTTAAGTATTCCTTTTTTATTGGGTATTTGGGTGGTGATTTTGGCTACAAAAGATTTTTCGGCTCTTGGATTAAGCGAACGAGGAATATATACCTACAATGAACTGTATGCCCTCGGGGGAAAAAATTTCACAGACCTTTACGATTGGTTTTCAAACCTTGGTTTCCCCGAAAGTTTAAGGATATATTTTTTATCACTCGGGTCAATTTTTTTCCAATACAATATTCTTGCGGGAATTTTAATTTCAATTGGATTGCTGTATTATTCCAGAATTGCTTTCTCCCTGTCTTTGTTAGGCTTTTTTGCCGCCTTTTTATTTTATAAATTTATCGGCGCTGATTTTTCAGAACTGGGCTATACATTTATAGGCTTCAATTACATTCTTACTTCTATTGCAATCGGAGGCTATTTTGTTTTAGCTTCTTGGAGGTCCTATCTGTGGACAATTTTATTGCTTCCTGTTACAGTAATTATTGCCGCAGGAATGGCCAACGTTTTTGCTGTTTGGAGTTTGCCTATATATTCTCTGCCTTTCAATACTGTTGTAATCATGTTTATTTATATTTTGAAGTTGAGAAATACAAAACAGCAGCATCTCACGAATAACTTTGTGTGGCAGTCCAATCCGGAAGAAACCATTTACTTGAATAAAACGGCAATCGAAGAAAATAAAAGTAAATTGTACTACCCGGTAAATCTTCCTTTTTTCGGAGATTGGTCTGTAATGCAGGCACACAACGGAGAATACACGCATAAAGATAAATGGAGACACGCCTGGGATTTCATTATTCTCGATAAAAACAATAAACAATACAAGAACGAGGGAGATTATGCGGAGGATTATTTTTGTTACGGAAAATCGGTATTAGCTTCGGGCAATGGTATTGTGTCCGATATTTTTGATGGAATTGATGACAATAAAATAGGGGAAACAAATACTGAAAAAAATTGGGGAAACTCTATTGTAATAGAACATAGCGACTTTCTTTACTCTCAAATCAGCCATATTAAAAAGGGCTCGTTCAAAGTAAAAAAGGGAGATCTTGTAAAAAAAGGAGATGTATTGGCCGTTGTCGGTAATTCCGGAAATTCGCCTTATCCGCACCTGCATTTTCAAATACAAGCCACGCCGTATGTCGGTTCTGAAACATTAGATTACCCGCTGCACAATTATATTCTGAAAAAGGAGGATAATCGAGAGCTGGTTTCTTTCGGTAAACCCAAATTGAATCAAACCATATCAACGGCCAAGCAAGATGAAATATTAAGCCATGCTTTAAATTTTAAATCAGGGCAAAAATTACATATTGAAACCAATGATAAAAAACCGGATATTACTTGGGAAGCTCGCAAAACGTCTTACAACGAAACGTATTTGTATTGCTCACTAACAAATTCAAAAGCCTATTATTTTTCTGATGAGATGGGATTTTATTTTAAGAATTTTTACGGAGATAAAAAATCGGAATTATTTTTATTCTTTAAATCTTTATACTCGGTAAAAAAGACTTTTTATAAGAATATTGAACACAGAGCTTGTATTCGGCCCGATTTGTTTTTCGGCAAACCGGCATTGACGGGTCAAGACTTTATTGCTCCGTTCTTTATGTATCTGAAAGCGAGCTATAAACTAAGATATGTTGAAAAAGATGATGACTTGTCCGCTGATTTTATAAAGCTGAAATCAAATATTAAGAAATCCTATTTTAATAAGAATACTAAAAGTTTTAATTCTGAAATTACAATTAAATATAACGGAGAAATTAGAATTAAATCTTCCGAAAACGGAAAAAATACAATATTATTTATAAATAATTAGCCCATGAAGTTTTTCAAAAATTACATAGCAATACTATTGGTTCTTTTTACTGTATCGGCTTTTGCTCAGGAGCAAATCAGTTATCCGGCTATTAATGCCAAAACCTATGAGCTCTTTTTGCAAAAGGATTGGAAACAGCTTATAAAAACCGGCAAGCAGTCATTAAAAAAGGATATTGATTTTTATTATTTACAAGTCAGAATGGGAATTGCCTATTATGAATTAAAAAAATATCCAAAGGCAGTAAAACATTTTGAAAATGCTCACGATAAAAACAAGACCGATGAATTGATTCAAGAATATTTATATTTTTCCTATCTGTTTTCGGGAAGGTATGAGGATGCTCGGGTGATGGCGGGTACATTTAAACGACTGTTAAAGAAAAAGTTAAATATTTCTGCGGAACATCCTTTTATCAGTGCGTTGTATATTGAAACTAAGCATGATTTTAATGAAGATTACAAATACGCCCCTCAACTTGGTGAAAGCGTTTCTCAAAGAGCAGTTCTTAATCAATCCTACTATAATTTGAGCTTGGAACATAAAATAGGGGACAGGGTAACAATTTTTCACGGATACAGCCATATCGGAATAACGAATGGTGTGGTAGGTAATGCTATTGATTTACCACCGTTTTATACGGAATACATCAATCAAAATGAATATTACTTTTCTTTGAAACTTCAAGCTGCACGGGGGCTTAACTTAAGCGGAGCTTTTCATTATCTGAATACAAATTATTATGCTCCCGATCTAATTTCATCATCCGGAGGAGGACGATGGGGGGTTTCTTTTCCTTTATATGATTACTCGGAAAATACTTTTGTGGGGGCAATAAATTTATCGAAACATTTTTCAATTGTCAGAATAGCCGGCGGAACTTCTTTTTCAAATTTGAATCAAAATCTTCAAATTCAACCTGAAGTTTCAGTTAAATTGTACCCGTTTGGCAATTCAAAATTCTTTACCGAAAGCCAAGCTGTTTATTTATGGGAAGATGACGGAATTTCAATATCTCAAAACCCCGTTTTTAAGCAAAGTATAGGAGTGAGTTTTTTGACCTATTCTTGGTTTATTCCGTCCGTTACCTACGGAAACTTAAAGAATTATACGGCCTATAATGCCCTTATAGCAAACAACGATGTTGATATAATAAAACAAAAATACGAAGCACTTGTAAATTTCGGATTTAATAAAGGGAAATTTAATCTATTTTTTAAATACCAATACAACCTGAAAGAAAACCAATATGAAGTAAATAATACAGATCAATACAAAGATTATGTAAATCAGTCAATTACCGGCGGTATAAAATGGTATTTTAATAAATATTAACAAAAAAACTATTCACAATGAAAAAAACAATTCTTACAACAGTCGCAATCTTTAGTATTTTAGTTGCTTTTTCACAAAGTTCAACCGAGATAATTAATTCATTCAAAATAAGCTATAAACTTGAAAAGCAAGGGGAGTATAAAAAAGCGGCAGACCGGCTTAAAACAGTTTATTCTGATAATTCTTATGAAATAAATTTAAGAATTGGTTGGTTACTATATAATGCCGGTTTGTTTGAAGAATCAGCAGCTCATTATCAAAAAGCATTAAATCTCAAACCCTATTCTGAAGAAGCTAAATTTGGATTAATAAACCCGAAATCAGCTCAAGGGAAGTGGACGGAAGTTATCAATTTATACAAAAAAATTCTTGAAATAAATCCGAAAAATACGACAGCTAATTACCGGTTAGGGCTTATTTATTACGGAAGTAAAAATTACATCAAGGCAGAAAATTATTTTGAAAATATTCTAAACCTTTATCCTTTTGATTATGATGCTTTGTTAATGTCTGCATGGAACGGTTATTTTCTTGGAAAAACAAAAGAGGCTAAAGTTTTATTTACAAAAGTGTTAATGAATGCACCCGGCGATGAATCGGCAACAGAGGGCTTGGAACTTTTAAAGTAGCTTTTATTAACCCGAATTATTCATACGTTTTTTCTTCTTTTGAAACAAGGCAACAAATCTTGTCGTTGTCCGTCAGCTGACGGACTACAAAGGGTTTGCAACGATGTGTCAGGAAAAGAAAAAATGTACCTTCGGTGAAAATCAGCCTAAATTTGGGCTATTGCTGTTTTTATCTATATTCATTATCAGCTCAGTAAATGCGAAATCTTTATTTTTCATGAATAATTCGGGTTAACTATAGTAAGCTTTTATGCCTGCTATCATAGCTCCGTTAAGAGTTCCGTCAAGATTCTCGGCTCCGGGGAAAAATATTTCATCAGGGTCATAAGACTCTGATGACCACTTGTATATAGCGAATTGCATATCATTCAAATCGCCGTCGTACTCTAATCTTGATACAGGACTGAGATGATTAGGATCTTGAACCTTTAAGTAAATATATTTACCTCTGAATTCTGCGATATACTTTAGTTTTCCCTGTTTCAGGGTTTTTGCGTTAAAGTTTTTCACAGCATTTTTTACTTTTCTTTTTATGTCTGTTGAAATTGTTGCCATTTAGTTTATTTTTAATTTGTTAAATATTAGATTAACCCAATTTGCAAAACCGGAAGTGTGAAATGCTGATTTTCAAAAAGTTGATTTTTAAAAAGTCGGTGTTGGGTCACCACTTTTGTTGTTCAAATGTGTAATTCTTTGATTTTTACCTAAATTGAGCGATTATGAATAAAGAGAAGTGTCAATATTTTGAGAAAAAAAGCTTTACAAAAAAATTGAGTGCACCCAATTGGTGCATGATGTTTTTTTGTAATGTCTTTTGGCTCAAAAGATTGGTGCTTATCGAAGTTCATAATCGCTCATTTTAGGTTTTAATCAGTTCATAAACTTAATAAAAATATTGCATCTTATTGCATTTTGTTGAAAACTTTTTATCGCCGTTGGGGGGTAAATTTAGAAATTCTAAAATTAAACAATTGATTATTAGTGGATTATGCTTATTTGGAATTATCCTGAATTGTCAACATACTGATATTCAAGATATTGAATTATTGGTAATTTTGCATGATTTGTAAGTTGGGTTAAGTATTCTTTTGTTTCAAAACTCTTTGTTTATGGTCTAATTATCAATGAATTACAGTCATTTGAATTAAAATTATGTATTAAATACAACATTTCGTTAGATTTGGCTTTAGTTTAAAATGACGTTGCTTTTCCGGAGGTTGAGCATGTTGTTTGCAAAACAAGCCCCGAAAACCGGTTTCGACTTCGCTCAACCTCCGGAAATCAAAAAATCATCTTGTAAAAGCCTTATAATCCTCATATTCAAAAAAACACCTCTTATTCTAAACCGGAGCACATTAAACCATTGAACCATTAAACTATTGAATCAAGTCCGGTTTTGTATTAATGTTCAATCGCCCCGCAACCTGCGGAGTCGTTTAGAACCGTCGGTAACATAAATGCTTCCGGGATGCTCAAGAATCAGCTTTTTATAGTAGTGTACGGCTTCTTTCTTGTTTAAGATTTTTTCTTCATAAAGCACCGCAAGTTTGTATATGGCACTCGGGGAGGAAATAGCATCTCCTCTTTCGGTAATCACTTTTTTGTAGTAGGTTTCTGCTTTTGAGTAGTTGGTTTCTTGCGTGTATATTTCAGCTTTGAGTAAAAAGGCTTGAACAATGATTGGGTGTTGCGGATAGTAATTTATGAGGCTGTCGAGTACGGCCAAGGCGGAGTCATTTTTATGTCTGAAAATATAGAGTTCGGCTTCGGAAAAGGATTTTAGTTCGGCTTTGATACTGTCTTCTTCGCCCCCGTATTCTTTAATGAGCATGGAATATTTCAGGGCGTCATTGGCTACCGGTTTTGAAGTGCTTTTTTTGAGGGCGTCAAATTGGGCGTTGGCCCATTCAAATTCTCCGGCAAAATAGGCCATGCGAGCTTTCTTGAGCTTTGCCCTGTCGCCCACCGGGTTGTCTTCATTGTCTCTCTCGGCACGGGCATATACCAGAGCTGCCTGCCATATATCATTTCTGTACACCAATATGTCTGCTCTTGCAATATTGCATTTTCCTTTAAGCAAAGGGGAAAGACCTTGCAATTCAGTGGCTTTCAACAGAAGGCTGTCCGCTTTTTCGGGCTTATTAAGCCAAAAACTTTGCAATTGGGCCAGGTTTATAATACTTTCAATCGTGTTTTCGCTTAATCCAAAAGTATTCAACGTACTCATGTATTCTTCTTCAATGGCATTAATTTTTTGGGGAGAGGTAATGGTTCCTTCCGATATTTGTTGGTAATATACATCCAGTACACCCAGTTTGGCATCTATGTAAAAGTAATTGTCGGTTCCTTTGGAAATTAAATACTGATAGGCATCAACGGCTGTGCTGTATTCTTGGTTGTTTTTTGCCGCTTCGGCTAAATTGTAAATTCCTCTGCCCGAAGAAAAAATTCTGCGGTCAATGGCTTTGGCTTGTACCAGTGCTTGGGCAAAATATTTTTTCTGTATAAACAGCCACATCAAGAGTTGGTTGAAGTATATGGGCGCTTTTCTTTTTTGTATTCTCCAAAGGAGTTGTACGCGCAGTGTATTGTAGAAATTATCGTTGGAGTCATGATTGACAAAATATTGAAATCGAGTTTTTACAGAACTTATGTGCTTGGGGTTTTCAGAAATCCAATCCAAATATTTTTCAATCATTTCCGGATATTTTCTCTGTATGCTGTAAACATTTGCAATTTCACGATTAAAACTTCTCGACAGTATTTTTTCGGCTTCGGTATAAACTTGTATGGCATAGTCATATTCCTTTCGCCTTACCAAAGCATTAGCCAGTTTAAATATTTGTTGGCGATTTCCGGAAAGCTCACCCATAAGGTCTTCCATTACTTTTTCCGCTTTCTCGGGCTCTCCTTGTTTTTTGTAGATATAGGATAAACCGGCATAAAACTGCAGTGCACCTCGTTGTCTTCTTATCTCTTTTTTTATATCTTTTTCAGCTTCTTTGAAGCGGTTTAATTCAGCTAAGCACGTAATGTGATAGTCAAAATAAAAATCGGCTTTCGTTTTGCTGTACAGTTCCTTATATATTGCAGATGCTTTTTCAAATTCCTTGTTGTCAAAATATTTCTTAGCCAGTTGAGTATTGGCATTGGTGTCTTGAGAAAAAGCACCGGCTGTAGTGAGGAGGATAAAAAACAGAGAAAATATAAGATGTTTTGTCATTTGCTTGAATTTATTTACCTTTATTACGAAATATGTGTAAGAATAGTATTTTGGGACTTCAGGTTTTTATTCTTGTCCTGAATATTAAAAGAAATATAAGCGAAATTAATGATAATTTTCAGTTTGATTACAAAAATATATTAGATTTCTGAGAGCAAAGATTATTAAAAAATTGTAAAATGTCCTATTTTGGTAAAAATATCAGAAAAATAAGAATTGCAAAAAATATGAATCAAACAGAGTTTGCCGAACTCTTTGATTTGAAACGCACCGCCCTGGGATCCTATGAAGAGGGCAGGGCAGAGGCAAAGACCGACACGCTTATTAATATTGCAAAGTACTTTAAAATAAGCCTTGATCAGTTGCTGAGAAAGGAGATAACGGTGAATGAAATATTTCACTTCACCAATGATTTTTCGGTTACCGAAAAATCAGAAGTCCCGTTAATTGATGCCCAAGATTGTTACGATTTTGTAAGATATCCTCATAAATATTATTCTGCCGGTGTCACTTTAAAACTCTCCGCATCCCTGATTTTAGATAAAGTAAATGCCGTGGTAAAGTTGCCTTTTGACTTTCGTGCTGCCGGTTGCCGTTTTTCGAAGTCCGATATGTTATTTGTCGGAGATTACACTCGTAATAGTGAGATGTACATCGGCGTACATCAATCGAAATTTACCGTGGTAAGCTTAGACGCCGAGAAATATACCGCATTTTCCGGGAGTAATGTCTTAGAAAACTTTAGGTTTGATCGGCTCGAAAATCCACTTTCGGTTATTCGTACCCTTTGCGAGTTTCGATAGATTAAAAAGACAAACATAGTCCTATGCTTGGCACAGCATATCCACCCGGAGAATAATTTCCGTGCATATTTATAACCGATGAACTTAATTTAAGGCTGTATTTATATCTGATTTGTTCTTGTTTTTTGCTCAGGCGATATTGTCCGTGAATCCAGTCAAATAAATAACTTCCGATAATAAGTGCAGTCGAGACGGAAGTAATGGTTTGATATTTTGTCCTCTCTTCTTCAGGAAAAACAGAACGGTCTAAATTGAGTTTTAACAAACTTCCCCAACTGATAAAATCGTCATTGTTTAAGCTGACATATGCAAGACCTGAATAACCCAAAACTCGTGCGCCAACCATACTGTAGCCCAATGTGTTTTCTTGTGCTTTAAAATGAGTCCAACCCGGAACCACAATCGCATACATCATGTCTTGCATGCGCAAATCCCTTGACAGTAATTGAAATTGCTCAAAACTCATTTCTTTGTCAATACTCGGCATGTTAAAGTTATCATTTTTATTTTTGCTGAATAAGTCGATATCTTGTCCGAATAATATGGATACTCCGAAGAGACTTATAAATAAAAGGGTGAATAAATGTTTCATGGCTATGTATTTGGGTAATTAAATATTTTTGCGAAATTAAAACTATTTTCCGAAAAAAATAATTCGGAAAGTATTCTGTGAAATTTGAAGTGGCTTTGAATTTCTTAGGAACAGATACGAAATAAACTATGATAGCGTAGGCGAAGTTATTTTGTTTCCGTTTCTTAAAAAGTATACGGTAACTGAAGAGAACGCAGGCTTATGAATGCACCTTTCCCCCCTTCACTCTTCACTCTTCACCCTTCTAACTAAACAACTCATAGGCTTACGAGTGCCCGCCGACTACAATACGCATAATTTTTAAATTTAATACGAAAAATCTGAAAATTTGTTTAATAATACAATGTCTCCAAAAATTAGTCCATGCGGTTGGTACGGTAGAATATGATTCTACACTGTATGGTTTTGTTCTGTTTGATAATTCCATGATATTTATTTTTTATTGTGTTTTAAAAAATAGATGATGTTTTATTCCGGAATGAGTGACCAGCCAAACTTTGCTTTTGCTTTATAAAGAAACATATAGTGCATAAACAGTTTCATCCAGTGGCCGGCCAATCCGGCTTCACCCACTGTGTAGCGTATATCTCTTCCCCACTTAGGATATTTTTCCCAATTTTGAACTATGGGAAAAACAGTCATTGTTGCGGCGGTACCTCGTTTGAT
Source organism: Bacteroidota bacterium (assembly GCA_034659855.1). GTDB lineage: Bacteria > Bacteroidota > Bacteroidia > Bacteroidales > JAADGE01 > JAYEIA01. Next base: position 13,282 of record JAYEIA010000209.1, on the reverse strand, counting down.
TCCGTAGCCGCCGGAAACAACACATGCTGCCCCCATTTTGGACATCGAAGCCCTGTGTTTGTGTTCTGTAGTGCCTGTCTTTATTCTGATGGCTATATTTTGTGCAACAATCTTCCCAATAACTCCCGACGGCATTCCTGTACGCGGGGCAGTAGGATATATGGGTGTTCCGTTTGGGCTTTTCATGGGTTTTGATATACCGTGGGGCGTTGCAAATGCAATACCCGGTGCGTATATGTTTTCATATACCGGACTTTGATATATGGAAGGCCAATCTTTGGGCGACCAGTCTTCAAAGTTTTTTGATGTATAATCTGCATCAACTTTCATGAGTCCGTTTGCTGCAAAAACTTTGTCGGTAATGTCGCTGCCGTTTTTTGCCGATGCTTTTAGACCAACCCCTGCAAAGCCGGGAATGAGCATACTGAAATCAAAGGCTTGGCTGTGCATTTCTCCGTCAAGTGTTTCGTAGTGAATTAAATCCTTTTCAACTTTCTGAACTGCAGCCTGCGTAATCCATCGAATGCCGTATTCTTTCAAAATAGATTCAGCAAATACTTTGGTTGATGTAATGTACCCGCTTCGTTTGACATAGGCCCCGCCCAATCCGAAGTCACCCACTTCGTATTCATTGGTAATCCATACAATTTCAGCTTTGTCATTGAGTTTTTGTTTGTTGATTTCAAAGGCAATATTCAAAGCATATTCAAATGCAGCCCCTTGACAAGTCGCCATACCGTGTCCGGCTCCAATAACAAAAGTTTGGTTCTCGCCGGCTTTCATTTTCTCAAAAGATTTTTTAAGTTCTACGTAGGCATGTTCAGCGTGTCCGTAAGTGCAAACAGATTGTGAATTTAGTTCAGGTCCCAAACCTTCGGTTGCCGCAAAGTTTAATTTTGGCCCCGTTCCGTTTATAAGGTAGTCGTAGGTAACTTTCTCAGTTTTTCCTTGGTTTGCTTCGTCCACATATTCTATGTCCACAAAGCCGCTGTCATGTTCAGCATCTCCTTCCGGGAATATGGTTTTGGCAAGTGCTTGCTTATAAGTGATATTTTTTCGTTTATAAACAGGAGCCAACTTAAATTTTACCTGTTTGGATTTCATCAATCCCACGCCAACCCATATATTAGAAGGTACCCATTGGTAATTACTGTTGGGGCTTATTACTATTACCTCATGCGCTTTGCCCAAATTCTTCCTTAAGTACAACGCAGCGATATGTCCTGAAATTCCCGCACCCAAAACTACTGCTCTTGCCATAATATTTATTTTTTGAAGTTTATATTAATATATTTATATGTAAAGATATAAAATAAATGCGTATTTCAAAATTTAACAGTATTGAATCTTGGTTTTATCGGAACTTCTTTTAATTTTTTGAAAATTAGATTCATAGGGTGTATTCTTTGGCTGTATAGTGGCTTCGCTTCAGAACTTATATTCTCTTCGGACGAATGCACTTATATATGGTGATTTTTAAAATATTTTTCGGCATGGGCAACTAAGTTAATTCGAACTCGGTTGCCAATAGCACCATATCAGTTAAAATTGCCCGGAGTTAAGCATAACCAAAGTGCAACGCTCTACAGTATTTATATCATTATTTTCCAACTCTTGAGCCCAAGAGGGGTTCTCGGTGCCGGGATTAAAAATCACGCGGCGAGGTTTAAGTTTTAAAATGGCTTCGTAATATTGCTCTTGCCGTTTGGCATTGAGGTACAAAGTAACCGTATGAATCGGTTTGTCGGCAGGAAGTTGGTCAGTTATATTTTTCCCGTTAATTTCTCCCTTTTTTATTCCGACCGGAAATACCGGAATGTCATGCTTAATTAATAACTTTACGGCCATATTTGAATATCGGCTCGGATTAGTGCTTGCTCCGAGTACTACGGTATTTTTTTGCATAAAATTAATTTTTGTAAATATGTGCATAATTATCTACAACGACGAAAAACGGTTAGATATATTAAGGTCGGACAAAGAACAAAATTCAAACCGTGATAATATTTTTAAATTTAAGCAATTTGTCAAAAACAAAACGACAACATCAGATAAGTTATTTACCAAAAATCCGGCAAGGTTTGTGGATGAACTGTCGAAATACGTAATACTCCAAGAAGCCGCCGGCGGGATAGTCCTCAATGCCAACCACGAACTTCTGATGATAAAGCGCTTTGGGCGATTTGATTTGCCCAAAGGACATATCGAAGGAGAGGAAAGTATGGAAGATACCGCCATTCGCGAAGTTGAGGAGGAGTGCGGAATTAAGCCCGACAGAATTATTCAGCGTTTGGAGGATTCATACCATGTATTTCAATCTCCGAGCGGAGTAGTTCTTAAGAAAGTCTATTGGTTTTTAATGTATTATGGCGGAAGTGACACTCCTATGCCCCAAACAGAAGAGAAAATAACTGATGCCGGCTGGTACACTCCGGCTGAAGTAGAAGTTAAAGCAAAAAATACGTTTCCGAATCTTCGCATATACTTGTACAAATATTTAAGAGGAGAACTTTTTTCAATTATCTGATTCTTTCATAGTCGTACCAACTTGTTAATCCTATCTACATATCCATGTATTAAAATATATAGATAACTCAACTGTTGTTTAGCATAAATTTTGAACTATTAATATTTTATGTTTTGATATTTAGCTTGTTGGTTCTTTTCGATAACAATCAAATACTAAATTTTGGTTGGTTAATAACTTCTTTTTATTTACTTTCGTAAAAATATTTAAAATATCTGAAAAGATTATGGCCAGAGTAATAAAGATTAAAAAGGGTTTAGATATCGCAATGAAAGGTGTAGCAGATAAAACTGTGAATGACATCGAAATGAGTAATTGTTATGCTGTAAAACCCACAGATTTTGCCGGACTTACGCCGAGAGTACACCTGAAAGCAGGTCATGACGTAAAAGTCGGAGATAAATTATTTTACGATAAATATAGACCCGAAATTGGTTTTACTTCTCCCGTGAGCGGAAAACTGAAAGCAATAAATCGAGGTCATCGTCGCAGAATATTGGAGTTTGTAGTTGAGGCCGACGGTAAGCAGGAATATAAGGAATTCAAAAAAGGAGATCCTGAAGATTTTTCTGCCGAAGAAATCAGAAAGAATATTTTAGACAGTGGTTGCTGGCCGTTTATTCGCCAGAGACCGTTTAATATTATAGCCGGTCCCGATTCAAAGCCAAGAGATATTTTTATTACGACTTTTGACTCCTCACCCTTAGCCCCGGATTTTGATTTAATTGTAAAAGAGGATTTCAGTGCTTTTCAAACAGGCGTAAATGCGCTTAAGAAATTAACTGAGGGAAAAGTCTATTTAGGAATAGAGGCAGGCAAAGCATCAAGCCCGTTTGCAAATACTTCGGGAGTTGAGAAAAACGACTTTGACGGACCTCACCCTGCCGGAAATGTCGGCGTTCAAATTAATAAAGTAAAACCTGTAAATAAAGGCGAAGTGGTTTGGACCTTATCAGCTGTTGATGTTATTATAATTGGGCGATTATTTGAAAAAGGCGTTTATGATGCATCGAGAATTGTGGCTGTTACGGGTTCTGAAATAGAAAAACCCGCTTACTGTAAAGTCATTAACGGCGCAGATATTTCCTCATTTGTAAAAACAAAAAAAGGGGATGAATCTGACGTAAGAATAATATCCGGAAATGTCCTTACCGGAGTAAAAGTTAAGCCCAAAGGCTTTTTAGGATTTAATGATTCTCAAATTACTGCCATTCCCGAAAGTAACAAAGCTGAGCCGTTTGGTTGGGCATTGCCCGGATTAGGCAAATTTAGTATCTCCAGAACTTTTTTCAACTGGTTAAATCCTAAAAAAGAACTGGACTTGGATACAAGCAGTTTTGGTTTGGAGCGACCTTTTATTCAAACCGGAGAAATTGAAAGTGTATTCCCCATGGATATATACCCGATGCAATTGTTAAAAGCTACTATTTATAAAGACCTTGATCAAATGGAAGAGCTCGGAATGTATGAAGTGGCAGAAGAAGATTTTGCATTATGCGAGGTCGTGAACAGTTCAAAAATTGAAATGCAAAAAATAATCAGAAACGGTTTTGATTTTATGATCAAAGAACTTGGTTAATCATTTCCAATTTGATAAAATCTAATTTAAATTTTCAAGATAAGAAACAGAAATATTAACTCTAATGAAAGGATTAAAAAGATACATAGAAAAAATTAAGCCAAACTTTGAAGAGGGTGGAAAATACCGGAAGTTTCAAGGAGTTTTTGAAAGTTTTGAGACCTTCTTATTTGTTGAAGGAAAAACTCCTTCGACCAGAGGGGCGCATATTCGTGATGCCATGGATTCAAAACGGCTCATGAGTGTTGTTGTTATTGCTTTGATTCCCGCATTGCTTTTCGGCATGTGGAATGTCGGTCATCAATATTTTTTATCGCAAGCCCAAGATGTTGCTTTTCTTCAAGAATTTTGGCACGGGTTTATTCGAGTAATCCCCATTGTATTGGTTTCATACATTGCCGGATTAGGGACAGAATTTATTTTTGTGTACCTTAAAAATAAGGAAATTGAAGAAGGGTTCTTGGTCTCCGGTATGCTGATACCATTGATTGTGCCGGTTGATATCCCTTTGTGGATGGTAGCCTTAGCAACAATTTTTGCCGTAATTATCGGTAAAGAAGTTTTTGGCGGAACCGGTATGAATATTGTGAACCCGGCTTTGTTAGCCAGAGCCTTTTTGTTCTTTGCATACCCCTCAAAAATGTCCGGCGATAAAGTTTGGATAGATAATTTGGAGAGCGGCGAAGGCGTTGCTGATTCCTTTTCGGGAGCTACACCCTTGGCAGATATGGCCTCAACTGTTGACTTGTCAAGTAATATAGAAAAAGTTCAAGCAGCAGGCGACGCCACTATGGCGGACGCTTTGACACAAAAATTAGATGCTGTAATTAATGGAATTCCCTCGTTTTGGGATGCATTTTTGGGAGTTATACCCGGTTCAATCGGAGAAACTTCAGTACTTATGATATTGTTGGGTGCAGCTTTCCTCATATATACCGGTGTAGGAAGCTGGAGAATTATTCTTTCAGTTTTTGCCGGTGGAGCGTTGATGGGAGGAATCATGAACCTATTTGCTGTTAATCCATACATGGAAATGCCGTTCTATTATCATTTAGTTGTGGGCGGATTTGCTTTTGGTGCCGTATTTATGGCTACTGATCCGGTTACGGCAGCACAAACCAATCGGGGTAAATGGATTTACGGTTTATTAATCGGGATGTTGGCCGTGGTGGTACGTGTACTTAATCCGGCATATCCCGAAGGAATGATGTTAGCTATTTTATTGATGAATGTTTTTGCACCCTTGGTCGATCATTATATCATTCAAGCAAATATTAAAATGAGAGCAAAACGTGCAGTTGCTCAGAAATAAGCATAAAGAATAATAATTTTCTAAATATATAAAAAATGAAGATTAACACAGACAGTAACATATATACCCTTTTTTACGCGATAGCATTGGTGGTTGTTGTTGCAGTAGGACTTACATATACAGCATTGTCTCTGCAGCCCTTGCAAGAGCAAAATATCAAAGTGGAGAAAATGCAGAATATCTTACAAACTATACTTCCCGCTGACCAAATTACAGTCGAGAATGCAGAAGAACTTTATGAAAAGCATATTGTTGAAGTTTTTGCCGTAAATGCTGCCGGAGAAAAAATAGTAGAAGGACAAACAAAAAAAGAACGGAAAAAAGTTTTTGAATTGGAGTTAAAGCCTCAGATTAAAAAGGAAATAAAGGAAAGAACTTTGCCGGTATATATTGCAAAAATGGATGACGGTTCTAAAAAAGCAATTTTTCCTTTGCAAGGAAAAGGCCTTTGGGGCCCAATCTGGGGATATCTATCCTTGAATGAAGATTACAATACCATCTACGGAGCTGTTTTTGATCACAAGGGAGAAACTCCCGGTTTAGGAGCTGAAATCAACAAAACCAAATTCGAAAATCAGTTCAAAGGAAAAACAATTTTCGAAGGCAAAAAATTGGTGTCAATTACGGTACATAAAGGTGGCGAAGGCGCCGCTTTAAGAGCCGGCAATAAAGAACACGGTATTGATGCCATTTCAGGCGGAACAATTACAAGTAAAGGCCTTGAGGGTATGGTGAAAAACGATTGGTTTTTTGGGTTTGAACAGTTTCTTCAAAAACAACGATCGGAATAGAACGGACTTAACAAATGAATAAATCATTACAAAGTATATAAAAATGGGAAAAAATACTAAATTATTAACGAATCCGATAAATGTAGAAAATCCTATTACCGTACAGGTATTGGGGATATGTTCCGCATTAGCAATTACCGTAAAACTTGAACCTGCAATTGTAATGTCAATTGCTGTGATGTTTGTATTGGCATTTGCCAATGTTATTATTTCATTATTGAGAAACACCATACCTTCAAGGATAAGAATTATTGTCCAATTAGTCGTCATTGCTACTTTGGTTATATTGGTTGATCAAGTCCTTAAGGCTTATTTTTATGATGTAAGCAAGCAACTGTCTGTATTTGTAGGTCTGATAATTACCAACTGTATTATTATGGGCCGACTTGAGGCATTTGCCTTAGGGAATAAGCCTTGGCCGTCGTTTCTTGACGGGATAGGAAATTCTGCGGGTTATGCCGTAATATTAATTATTGTGGCGTTTTTCAGAGAACTTCTCGGAAGCGGAGAAATCTATGGATTGAGAATTGTTCCCGAAAGTGTGTACAATTTTGGATACGCTGATAACGGACTCATGATTTTGCCTCCGATGGCATTAATCGTAGTTGGAATTATCATATGGGTGCAACGTGCACGAACTCGAGAATTGATTGAAGAAAACTAAAAAATCATACAGAGCTAATTAGATTATACAACACTCTGAAAAATAAAAAACATGCAAGATTATTTAAATATATTTGTCAAGTCAATTTTTGTAGATAATATGGTATTTGCCTATTTTTTGGGCATGTGTTCATACCTTGCGGTTTCCAAAACTGTAAAAACAGCTACCGGATTGGGAATTGCTGTCATTTTTGTACTCGGCATTACAGTACCCGTAGATTATTTGCTCGAAAATTTTATTCTAAAAAAAGGCGCTCTAACTTGGTTGTTGGGAGAACAAGCGGCGACTATCGATTTAAGCTTCTTAAGCTTCATCATGTTTATTGCTGTAATTGCATCTATGGTGCAATTGGTGGAAATGATTGTTGAGAAATTTGCACCGGCATTATATACCTCATTAGGTATTTTCCTACCGTTGATTGCGGTGAATTGTGCAATTCTCGGAGGCTCTCTTTTTATGCAAGAACGTGATTATTCTTCTATCGGAGAGGCTACAGTTTTCGGATTGGGCTCCGGCTTAGGATGGTTGTTGGCGATTGTAGGAATTGCAGCAATTCGTGAAAAAATTCGCTACTCAGATATTCCTGCTCCGCTCAGAGGACTCGGAATTACATTTATAGCAACCGGACTTATGGGAATTGCATTTATGACCTTCATGGGAATAAAATTTTAATAAACAATTTGAATATTAAAAAGAACTCAAATACATAGAAATGATTTTACTTGACGCACCAATATCAACAGTACTTCTGGTAAGTACAGCAGCATTTTTACTTCTTATGATCGTGTTGGTAATAATTTTACTCGTTGCCAAAGCGAAACTGTTACCTTCCGGAGAAGTGACCCTCGAAATCAATGATGATGATGAACATCAGTACGTTGTGAAACCGGGATCAACATTATTGAATACTTTGCAAAGCAAAAAGATATTCTTACCCTCTGCTTGTGGCGGAAGCGGTACTTGTGGTATGTGTGAAGTGACTTCAGTAGAGGGGGGTGGTGAAATATTACCTACCGAAAAACCTTTTTTTACACGTAAAGAACAACAGGCCGGAAAACGACTGGCCTGCCAAATGAAAGTGAAAGAGGACATGAAAATTGAGATATCTGAAGAGATTTTGGGTATTCAAAAATGGGAATGTGAAGTGATTTCCAACAAAAACGTGGCTACCTTTATTAAAGAATTTGTTGTTAAATTACCCGAAGGAGAAACTCTCGATTTTAAATCCGGCGGTTACGTTCAAATTGATGTCCCGAAATTAACGGTTAATTTTAAGGAAGATATTGAAATAGATGATGAATATAAAGAAGACTGGGATAATTTCAATATGTGGGATCTTGAAATGAAAAATCCTGAAGAAACCTACAGAGCCTATTCAATGGCTAACCACCCGGCCGAAGGAGATATTGTTATGCTCAATATTCGTATTGCAACTCCGCCTTGGGATCGCAAAAAAGGTGGCTTTATGAATGTGAATCCGGGTATTTGTTCTTCTTATATCTTTTCCCTAAAACCGGGAGATAAAGTGATGGTTTCCGGACCGTATGGAGAATTCTTTATAAAAGATACAGACAAAGAAATGATGTTTATTGGCGGTGGTGCCGGAATGGCTCCAATGCGCTCTCATATCTTTGATCAATTTAAAACTCAAGGAACCGACAGAAAAGCAACGTTCTGGTACGGAGCTCGTTCGTTAAGAGAAGTCTTTTACGCGGAGGAGTTTGATGAGTTACAAAAAAAACATGATAATTTCGAATGGCATCTCGGATTATCTGAGCCTTTGGAAGAAGATAATTGGGAAGGACCTGAGGGTTTTATTCATGATGTTATTTTTGATAATTACCTAAAGAATCATGATGAACCGGAAGAAATAGAATATTACTTATGCGGCCCGCCAATGATGAATGATGCTATTCAAAAAATGCTTTGGGAACTCGGAGTACCTGAGGAAATGATAGCATTTGATGACTTTGGGTCGTAAAAAAAATAACAAGTTTTAAAAAAAGCACAGAGGTATTCTCTGTGCTTTTTTTGTTGCCAAAGTTTCTCGGAAGAAAGTTCAAGGGGTAATTAGTGTCAGAACGGAAATACCCAAAATTAGAAATGTTTTTTTTTGCGATATTTTTATTTTTTTTAATTCGCTGATACAGTGGCATCACCAAATTTAAAAAAATAAAAATCTCATCAAAAAAAACTCATTTCATAAAATTCGTCTATTTCCGTTCAGACACTAATTATTAAACGATTTATTTTTTGATGATCTCCATCAGAATGTGCAAAATGCAATATTGTTCAGTACAGAAATACAAAATTTTGCCTATAAATACCTATAAGCAAATATAGCACTCAGACAACTGTAGTTTTAAAAACCCTTATTTTTTAGTGGAGATTTCATCCAACAACTCCAAATTAGCAGCAAATTTTTCAGGATTTATATTGATGTCATCTTCTCCAAATTGGTCAAATGGATTTTCGAGTTGTTCTTGAATATTATCCAAACTAACCAGTACAATACTGAATAATACCGGCATTATAAAGCTAATCCATAGGGCTAATCCGTCACTCAAGTGTGCAAAGTAGGGCCCGTAAACTATGGGAACCAGTATAACAAAAATTTTGCTGTAAGTGCGAAGAGTCCGTGGGGTACGATACTGATAGATGTGTTTCATGCTTTCAAATGCATCAATCATTTTACTCAGAAACTGGTTAGAACGTGAGACCTCTCCCGACGCTAAGTCTCTTGTTCTGAACTCCTTGATAAATAGTGATAATTCAGTAAATAAACCGTAAACCTCTTTTTCATTATCGTCTATTCCGGACGCGTGAAAATAATCTTTACAGGCTTGAAGGAAATCTTTCAACAATGATTTTAATTTTTTCTGATATCGGTCGTCTAAGTTGGGAACCCATTCTCTGGATGCGAAGTATATGCTTCTGCCGTGAGACTTTAGTGTGCCGTAATACCTTAGAGCCGTCTCTCGTCTTTTGTATGCCCCCGCTGATAGAAAATACTATCGGAAACACAACGGCAATACCCACAATAGTGAGAAGGAATTTGGCCTGTACGCCATAGTAGATACAAGCATAAGTTGAAAGAATTGACAGAGCGACGACAATAAGTGTTTTGTAATTAATTATTAAACGAATACTTTTTATGAATTTCATGAGCTTTGCGGTAATTAATATTGATTTTTTATGTACAAGATATTACTTTCTTACTAATATGTCGACACCGGATAACTATTATTTGACCAAGCTTATAGTCTTGCTTGTTTATAGTTTAAATGGTTTTATTCATATACACACGAATGAACAAAAGGGTTTTGGGGATTACCGGTCAACCAAAACCCGTTGTCAGTTTGCTACTTCAAAATGAGTATTTGAGCACTGTGTTTCGGAATACTAATTCTCAATTTCTTATTTTTTGTGTTCAGACGGTTTGCATTAAATGCATTAATATAGGTTTTATGGCTTCCGGCAGAAATTTCAACAGTTTGCTTTTTTTGAGACTTGTTGAAAACAGCAATAACTGAATTTCCGTTGAATGTTCTGCGGTAGGCCAGCGTTCGTTTGCTGTTGTTTGAATGGATGAATTCAATATTTCCGAAACTTAAAGCCGGATTGCTTTTACGTATAGAAATCAATTTTTTAATAAAATGATGCATGGTCGTATCCTGCTCCACGGTGTCTTCTTTGCGGGTTTTGTTGAACGGATGCCGGGTTTCATTGCTGTATGCCAAGTCTTTCCATAGCATTGGCTTTCTGCAATTGGGGTCATCGGATCCCCACATACCCACTTCGTCACCATAAAAAATATGGGGTGAACCCACAAAAGTAAATTGATGGATTCTCAGCATTTTCACTAATTTATTTGTCAATTCTCCGGGTTTATCAATTTTGTATGTTGTATCCTTCAAGGGAGAGGCATTGTATTTATATTTTCCTTTATTATAAACAGAGGATAAGACTCTGGGTGCATCATGGCTCGATACAAGATTCATCATGGCTTGGAGTCGTTCCGGTTCAATCTCTCGTAATTTGTTTTTGAGAGCATCAACAAAGTTTGTTACAGACATGGTATCAGGAGCATCAGCAAAAAAATGACGAGCCGGCCGGTACCACCTGTAATTCATAATCGCATCAAACATATCGCCTTGCAGAAATGTATGCGGAAACATGAGTTCATCAGGCCACGATTTCCACCATATTTCTCCCACCAGATAACAGTTCGGATTAATTTTACGCACCTGTTTTCTAAAATCTCTCCAAAATCCGGTAGGAACTTCTGCCGCTACATCCAATCTGTAACCGTCGATGCCGTCTTCGGGGTTGCCATCGCCGTTAGGGTCCAGCCAGCGTGCTGCGACATGATATATGTGTTGTTTGAGTTCTTCTGAATCCAAATTTCCCTCAAAGGGCAATTCTTCGGGGTTGCTTGTAATATTTTTATTCACTTCCGGCATCCATTCAATACCTGCCCAGCCTTGGTATTTGAATTCATCTTCCTCGGTTTTGGGATTATCAAAAGATTCAATTTCAAACCAATCGGCGTAGAGTGATTTTTTCCCCTTAGCCCGAATGCTGTCAATTGCCCAAAAGCTTTTGCCCACATGATTGAATGAGTAGTCAAGCACAACACGAATATTTCGGCTTTTACATTCAGTAATAACTTTTAGGAAAAGACTGTCGGCAGACGTAAATTTCCATGTGGAAGCATCGTGAGGGATTTCCGATTTTATAACTTTTAAATCACCTTCGGGATCCGGCCCGAAATTGCGGTCGATGTGTCGCCAGTGCCTCGGATCATATTTGTGAAGCGAGGGGGAGTCATTGAGCGGATTAAAGTAAATTGCGGTGATGCCTAAATCCGACAGATAGTCTAATCGGTCCAGCACCCCTTGCAAGTCGCCGCCGTAGCGTCTGAGTTGCAGGTTGTCCCATTGGTTTTGCAAACCTGTATTTTTAAACCAGGCATCGGGTTTATACCATTCATCAGTCCACGGGGTAGTTTGCCAACCTTCCGGCACAAAACCGGGGTAGGTTTCGAGCAGATCTTTGGGCCTTGGGTCATTGGTTGAGTCACCATTTTGGAATCGTTCCGGGAAGATTTGATACCAAATTGCTGTTCGAGACCATTCGGGAACAGCGCTGAGTTCGAGTGTTTTCTCAGGTTTTAAGCTTTTCGTTTCCGTTTTTTTAGAGCTGTTACAAGAAAAAATGAAAAGAAAATGCAGCGACAATAGTGTATAAAATAAACGTTTCATAATGTTTTTAACCACTAAAGTATAAAAATACATTCAAAAATTTCGGTTGGATCAGGTAAATATTTTCTGTCGAACTTGAACAATCGGTATTCATTTCGTATATTGAAAATATGAAATATTAAATTTAAAGTTATGAGAAAAAGTTTTGAAGGAAAAACAGTTGTTGTAACCGGTGCAAGCCGAGGTATCGGTTATGAAATTTCAAGAGAGTTTGCGGATGCCGGTGCCCACGTGATTATGATTGCAAGAAATGTCAAGGTTTTGGAAGAGGCCGCAGATTCCATCTCGGGAGAAACTTCTGTAATCTCGGCCGATTTGAGTACAAAAGACGGATTAAAGCAATCTGTTTCTGCTGTAAGGTCAAATTTTACAACTATTGATGTTTTGGTCAATAATGTAGGCAGCAATATTCGCAAGCAAACCAAAGATGTGGAGGACGGGGAATTTGACCGATTAATAGGCGTTAATTTACGCTCGGCCTATGAAATGACTCGTATGCTTTACCCGGCTTTAAAGCTTTCGGAACAGGCTAATGTTGTTTTTATCAGTTCAGTGGCCGGATTAACACATTTAAGAACCGGTGCTTTATATGCCATGACTAAGGCCGCACTCAATCAGCTCACAAAAAATCTTGCTGTGGAATGGGCTTCTGAAGGCATTCGTGTCAATGCGGTTGCGCCTTGGTATATCTCAACACCACTTGCACAACAGGTTCTGAAAAATTCAGAATATAAAGCAGAAGTTCTTTCGAGAACGCCGATGAATAGGGTAGGAGACCCCAAGGAGGTGTCAGCTGTTGTGAGTTTTTTGTGCAGCTCCGGGGCAGGTTATATCACCGGGCAAACGATTGCCGTTGACGGTGGATTTTCTGTGTTTGGGTTTTGAGTATTTTTTGTCTGTGCCTATTTTTTAATGAGTTGACTACTTGAGTTTCCTTAAGTTTTTCTACTGCGAATGTAATTATCTGATATTTAGTTATGGCTCAATTTAAAAACGATGTTGTTATATAAATTTTGTATTGTCACTTTTAGTTTATTTGCTTTAATAATCATTGTTTTAGTTATGGAAATCATGCTATCTTCGCTGGTGCGAGCTTGCAGCTCGTACCATTTTCGCAAGTTAAGAAATACATCAAATATAAATTT
>JAYEIA010000208.1:0-8109 GCA_034659855.1 Bacteroidota bacterium | reverse complement strand
CAAATAATGGGCAAAACTATTAATTTCAGAAAAATGATATCTGCCAAACAACTATTACCGGTTTTTTTACTTTCAATTGTTTTGTTTCAATGTAAGCCCGACGAGGAGCAACCCAAAACACAGGGAACTGTACGGGAAATAACTGATGATACCACACCCGCAGAAAAAGAGAATGGCAGAGAGCAAAACACGGAAATGAATGAAACAGCAGGGGCTGTGAAAATTACACAACTGCAAGATTATTATGTACATCTTGAGGGCGATGATAGGTCGCCGGTGGCAGAGATGAAGAAATTCGGAGAAAATATTTCACTCATGCTGAGTTTTCCCGAGAGTACCGCATCTATTGCTCTGAACGGAAAAATGGGAAAGGACAGTAAGGCGGTATTGAAAGGAATTACTGATGAAAACGATATACAGCATACGTTTGAATTGGTCGTTGTATCCAATTCAAAAATAAAATTGACGAATAAAACCAACGGAAAAACGTATGAATTAAAACAAAATTTTGATAATGGCTTGATGTTCGAAGCCTACGTTTTGGATAAAAAAGTTGAAACGCTTACCGATAAAGCGGAACTTTTTATCCCCCAAAATGAAAAAAACTTGCAGCAAATTATTTTCAGAAATATTTCAGACCAAAGAGCTGCTGAACCGGAAGCTTTTTTGAAAACGTACCATAAAATCTTCTTAAAGGAATTTAAGGAATTGGGCGACGACGGATTTTGGGCACGCGAATTGTCTTCTGATATTTTATATAATGCCCGCGGGATTTTAGCCTACGGAATCCACAGTTATTCTTATTCCGGCGGTGCTCACGGCAACGGAGCAAGCAACTATATTGTTTATGATACCGATAAAAAGCGAGAATTACAGCTCGACGATATTTTTTCGGCTGCGGATAAAAGCAAATTGGCCGGTATAATTTATGAGAGCATTAAAAAAAATCGAGAATTTTCAGATGAGGATATGAAAGCTGAATATGACTTGCCGATAAAGCTTACCGATAATTTTTACTTTACTCCCAAGGGAATTCACTTTTATTATAATGCTTACGATTTGACCTCTTTTGTTATGGGCCCCGATGATGTTTTTATTCCTATCGGTAAAATAAAAAAAGCGTTGGATACTGATTTTTTTAATAATTTAATGCTGTAATGAGTGCAGTCTGAAAAGTATGCTTTATTTTAGTGAAACAAATTGTATACTTGATTATCAGAGCTTTATGAATTGTTTTTACAATTAACTTAAAACTCTTATTTTTAGCACTTTAACTTTATATAATAAACGACATAAGTTTTTGCTGTTTATACCCGTCTGACCGCTTTGAGCGGTCTGACGGATTTAAGATTACAGCATTTACATAAGACGTTTATTATAAACTTTCAACGTTATAATTTTTTAAAATAGACTCTGTAATTGATGATGAAAAAGAAAGGAAAATTGTATTTGCTGCCTTCCGAAATGGGAAATTCTGATAATGACTATATTATACCGGCTGAAGTTCAAAAAATAACAGTGAATCTGAAGTATTTTATTGTAGAAAATCTACGCACGGCTCGGCGCTTTCTGAAAAAGACAGATAAATCCGTAAATATTGATGAACTTACTTTTTATGAGTTGAATAAACACACCGACAGAACTAAGGTGAGTAATTATTTGGCCCCGGCAAACCGGGGCCGGGACATCGGACTATTATCGGAGGCCGGAAATCCTTGCATTGCCGACCCCGGCAGAGTTATCGTTCAAATGGCACATGAGCAAAACATACGAGTGGTTCCTACCGTGGGGCCGTCTTCGATAATATTAGCCCTGATAGCTTCCGGAATGAACGGCCAAAATTTTGCTTTTACCGGCTACCTGCCTATTGATGCCGGCGAAAGAAAACAGCGGTTATTGCAGTTGGAAAATCGTTCGGTTCAAGAAAATCAATCGCAGATATTTATGGAAGCACCCTACCGTAACCAAAAGTTGCTGCATACGATTGTGCGTACCTGTTCAGAAAAAACTAAGCTTACCATTGCAGCTGACATCACACTTGAGACAGAGTTTATACTGACTCGCCGGATAAAATCATGGAAAAAAGAGTTGCCCGAAATTAATAAACGTCCCGCAATTTTTGTAATTCACGGGTAGCATGGGGGTAATGCTCTTTGACAAGTAAAATACTTGAACGGCTTGGTATTGATGATAAAAAAAAGAAAAGCATAAATTGTTCTCACCAAAGTATGCTTTTACTGTATTGTTAATTGTAGTATTCCTGTTTTGAAACCGATTTTCAGTAATTTGAAAAATGAAAAAGTTTAAGAATTTTTCTAAGAATCTTCCAACTCAAATTGTTTGGCATTTTTGACCTTTTGTGTCAAAAGTGCTGTATCTAAAACCTCATCCAAGGTTTCGGTATAATGAAAGCTTAGGCCTTTTACATAAATATCTTTGATGTCATTGACATCTTTACGGTTTTCTTCGGATAATATAATTTCTTTGATTCCGGCACGTTTTGCCGCCAGAATTTTCTCTTTTATGCCGCCCACAGGCAGCACTTTTCCTCGCAGAGCAAGTTCACCGGTCATGGCCAAGTTCTTTTTGACTTTGCGTTGGGTATAGGCTGAAGTCAGTGCCGTAAGCATCGTAATACCGGCTGACGGTCCGTCTTTCGGAACCGCTCCTTGCGGGACATGAATATGTATATTATACTGCGAGAACAAGCGGTTGTCTATGCCGTATTTCTTGCAATTCGCTTTAAGGTATTCCTTAGCAATTATCGCAGACTCCTTCATTACGTCGCCCAAGTTTCCGGTCAAGGACAGTTTGCCCGATCCCTTGCTCAACGACGTTTCTATAAACAGAATAGTACCGCCAACCGATGTCCAGGCTAAGCCGGTAACAACACCTGCAAACTCATTACCTTCATACTCTTGTCTGCTGTGAATGGGCGTTCCGAGTAATTCAGCTATGGCTTTCTTTCCGAGTTTTGGGGAATAGTCCTCTTCGAGAGCGAGTTTTTTTGCAATTTTTCGAGACACTTCTGCAATCCTTTTATCCAAAGCACGTACCCCGGACTCACGCGTGTATTTCGTAATAATCTCTTCAACTCCGGATTTATTGATTTGCAGTTGAGATTTTTTGAGCCCGTGTTCTTTTATCTGTTTCGGAATTAAGTGGCGCTTGGCAATTTGTATTTTCTCCTCAGTGATGTATCCTGAAACATCAATAAGCTCCATGCGGTCTCTGAGCGCCGGATTGATTGTATTCAGGTTGTTGGCCGTGGCGATGAATAATATTTTTGATAAATCATATTCCAATTCCAAAAAATTATCGTAAAACGATTTGTTTTGCTCCGGATCCAATACTTCCAACAGGGCTGAGGAAGGGTCGCCTCTGAAATCATTGCCTACCTTATCAATTTCATCGAGAATAAATACCGGGTTGGAGGTTTTTACTTTTTTCAAGTTTTGAACGATTCTTCCGGGCATGGCACCAATATATGTTTTTCTGTGTCCGCGAATTTCTGCTTCATCGTGTAAACCGCCAAGTGACATTCTGGCATATTTTCGGTTCAGAGCCGAAGCGACTGATTTTCCGAGAGAAGTTTTGCCAACCCCCGGAGGACCGTATAAACAAATAATTGGAGCTTTCAAGTCTCCCTTCATCTTGAGTACCGCCAGATGTTCAATGATACGTTCTTTTACCTTTTCCAGACCGTAATGATCATCATCAAGAATTTTTTGAGCATTTTTTAGATCGAAATTATCTTCGGTAAATGTATTCCACGGAAGCTCAGTAAGCGTTTGTAAATAATTGAGTTGCACGGAGTAGTCCGGCGACATGGGGTTGATTTGTTTTATTCTTTTTATTGTTTTTTTAAAGGCCTCTTCGGCTTCTTTGGTCCAGTTTACTTTTTTTCCGAGTTTCTCCAACTCCTCAATCTCTGCACTGGGACCTTCCTCGCCAAGTTCTTCTTGAATTTTTTTAATTTGCTGATTCAGAAAATACTCTTTCTGCTGCTTGCTCATATCCGAACGGACTTTGGTTTGGATATCATTTTTCAGTTCCAGTTTTTGAATTTCATCCGAAAGGTATGAGATGAGAATTTCGCCCCGCTTTTTAATCTCTTCGGCTTCAATGAGTTCTTGTTTTTGCTCAGCAGATAAATCGCCGTTTGTGGCAACAAAGTTGATTAAGAATGCCGGATCTGTTATATTTTTAACGGCAAAAACGGCTTCATCAGGTATGTTCGTCGACAGTTGAATAATCTTTATCGAAAGTTCTTTTACTGAATATATTATCCCCTCAAATTCTGCGTCATTCAGCTCAGGTTCAATATCATACAGTATGTCATATTCTGTAGCGGAAAGTTCATTGTTTTCTTCGGCGATTTCACTTGACAGAATTCTTTCCATTCCTTTGATAAGGGCCGTTTTCCCTCCGTCGGGAAGCTCCAAAATTTTAATGATATGCCCAATGGTACCGACCTGGTATACATCTTCCGGACCGGGCTTTTCCGTGGAGGCATTTCTTTGAGTATGAAGTCCGATAAGCTTATTGGTTTCGTAGCTTTCTTCCACAATTTTCATGGAACTTTCTCTGCCTAAAGCTATCGGGATAACGACACCGGGAAATAATACAGAATTCCTGAGTGGAATTATCGGTAATTTTTCCGGCAGATTTTCTTCATTAAGTTCTATAGAATCGGAGTCCGGTAAAATCGGAATCAGATTTTCAGAGTCTTTGGATGAAGATAATAAATTATCGTAGGGCTTATTTTTATTAAATTTCATTAGAGTCTTTTAAATTATTATCGGCATTCTTTTACCGATACCATATATAGTGTCAATAGCTGTGCCAATTTGTTTTTCTGAAATTATGGCAGGGATTTCCTGCTGAATCTTCTCTTTTGTCAGTAGGGTTTGGGTTTCGATTGTGAATAGAGCCTTAATATAAACTAAATTGAGCGATTATGAATAAAGAGAAGTGCCAATATTTTGAGAACAAAAGCTTTACAAAAAAATTGAGTGCAGCAAATTGGTGCATGATGTTTTTTTGTAATGTCTTTTGGCTTAAAAGATTGGTGCTTGCCGAAGTTCATAATCGCTCATTTTAGGTATAATACAATTTATCGACATAGACCGGCAAGACTGCTGTTCCTTTTGGTAAATACCACGCCATGAATTTATTGCTGTAATTTAGGCCGGTTACAATTATTTACGGGCAATTATTGTTTTATTTCCTCGCACAGAATCTCCGACAGATACATTTAATTTTGTTCCGACGGGTAAAAACAAATCAACTCTGGATCCAAATTTTATAAATCCCAGTTCGTCTCCTTGTACTGCTGTTAGTCCCACTTGGGCGTACGAAACAATTCTGCGAGCCATAACTCCGGCTATTTGTCTGATACCAATTTCGGTTCCGTCGTCTGTTTCGACTACTACCGTGTGCCTTTCATTCTTTTCTGAACTTTTGGGGTTTTTGGCCAATAAAAATTCGCCTTTTTTATGCCTTGAGTAGGTAATTTTACCGGATACCGAAAACCGATTGAGGTGTATATTCCAAACCGACATAAATATGGAAACTTGCAATCGTTTGTCTTTAAAATATTCGGTTTCTTGAGTTTCTTCAATAACCACAACCTTGCCGTCGGCAGGCGAAATTATTTGGCTTTCATTCGGAATTAAGGGGCGTTTGGGGTGCCTGAAAAAGTTGAGTACAAGTGCTAAACCCAAAACAGATATTGTGGCGGAAAGGTACATCACCGGTTCGCAATTGCAGAAGTAAGCATCGGCAACTATATTGAAAATAATAATAATCAATGCCGTAATAATTAGTGTTGCTGTTCCTTCTTTATTTATTCTCATAGCTGTATGTTTAATTGTAAAATCTGAATGTATGTGTAAGCTGCCGGCACAGCAAAAAGAAAACTGTCAAAGCGGTCAAGAATACCGCCGTGGCCGGGCAAAATGGTTCCGCTGTCTTTGATGGCTCCCCTTCTTTTCAGCATTGATTCTGCTAAGTCGCCGTATGTTCCGCTTATTGAAATGATTAAGCCCAAACCAATCCAGCCGGTTACACTCAGGCCGGTATCAAATAACGACATTAGTGCTGCAACTACTGTAGCCAGTACAATGCCTCCAAATGTTCCTTCGATGGTCTTTTTGGGAGAAATATTTTCGGCAAATTTGTGTCTCCCTGCTAATGATCCGGTAATGTATGCTCCGGTGTCATTAGACCATAGAATAACAAAGAATGCCGGAAGCAATAAGTCGGTAATATCAGCTCCCGGTATTTCAACTTTGCCTAAGTAATTAAACATGGAAAAGGGAACGGTGATATAAATTATTCCGAATATTGTTGTTGCAATAGAGTTGTAATGGTTTTCCGAAGTTTTGAATATTTCTATTAAGAAAAAGGACATAAATAAAGGCACTAACAGCAGAAAAACATAAATGCCGATTAATTCATGGGCATGAAGGTAGCTGATGATGAATATAATGCTGCCGGTGAGTATGCCGAACTTTTTTTGGGCCGGGATATTGCCTTGCTTCGGAATGTTGTAAAACTCTTGAAGAGCTACGACCATAAATAAGTAAAATACAATACCGAAAAGGATATGATGCAAAAAAAGTGCAACGAAAATTATAACAACAAATAGAATTGCTGTGAGTGTACGTGTTAAAAAATTGCTTTTCACTTAGATTGATTTTAAAATACTTAACGCTTTATCTCGATTTCTTTTTTCAACGTAGAGTTCTATGTTTCCGATAAGAAAACTGTGATCTTTCTCGTTCAGAATAACTGTTCTTATAAGCTCTTGTTCAAGCATATGTTTGTAGTATATGGCCTGAGGCATATCATTAAAAGACTTTAATTCTACCCACTCTTCGCGTTGAGATAAAATTTCATCAGCCAATTCGTAGTCTTTGTTCTTGACCAGTAAGTCAAATTGATCTTCTACAGGTCGAATAAGAGAGATAATATTCTTTTCGGCAAGCGTTTCTTCATCGACTTCAATTTTAGTGTAGTTATCAGCAGTTCTCAGAAGTATGTAGCCTTCCGGTTTTTCGAGCA
Source organism: Bacteroidota bacterium (assembly GCA_034659855.1). Lineage (GTDB taxonomy): Bacteria > Bacteroidota > Bacteroidia > Bacteroidales > JAADGE01 > JAYEIA01. The sequence goes on along the minus strand of JAYEIA010000208.1, from coordinate 1,041 downwards.
TGGACTTTGCTTTATCGGCTTCTTCTTTTTTGACGTAGAGCAAAATTTCTTGCAGGTGATAGTTCGAGTCTTTTGTTTTTACTGTAAGTGTTTCTATACCATTGTCGTTGAGTATGTTAAAAAAAAGCTGTGCTTGTCTTACTCTTTTACATATCTTAATGGCCGTTCTTCCGAGAAGTTTTTCCCCGTTTACGAATGGTATTGTTTTGTCGGCATCTTCATTTTTAACATAGAGCTCATAATTATCCAAAATATAGTCTTCGTTCTCCTTTTTTTTGAGTTTGCACTCAATACCACTATTCTGAAGAATTTTCTGAAAAATCAATAGGGGTTTTAATTCAACAAATGAGTTTATTTTTGTTAAACCGTAAAACTGGCTGAGGATTTGTTTGGCTTTTTTCTCATCTTTCGATTTTGTATACAGCTCTATGCTTCCTATAATAAACATATTGTCACGTTTATTGACAACAAAGGCTTCGATGTTATTGTTCAGTAAAATATCCTTTCTTAATTCAGCTTGATATAAATTATCAAAAGTATCAATTTTTGTATAGTCTTTCATGGCTTATTGTTAAGTTAATTTCCTTTAATTCTTTTACAAATGTACAAATAAAATATCTGATTTGTTAAGATTACATCGCTTTTATCATTCTATATGCAGCTGTTATGTCGCATGCGAAAAAAAAATGCAAAATCACTTTGAATATATACTTTTTGTATATGCCTTTATGGTATAATGATTAAAGACATGAAAAACGTATCATTAAAGATTGACGATTCGATTTTTGGAGAAACTGAAAAAATACTTTCAAGAATCAAAAAATCTCGAAACAGATATATCAACGAGGCAATAGAATATTACAACAGACTCCAAAGAAGAATATTTTTAGAGAAACGACTTAAAAAAGAATCGGAATTAGTGTCTGAACGGAAATAGACGAATTTTACGAAATGAGTTTTTTTTGATGAGATTTTTATTTTTTTAAATTTGGTGATGCCACTGTATCAGCGAATTAAAAAAAATAAAAATATCGCAAAAAA
>JAYEIA010000207.1:0-28262 GCA_034659855.1 Bacteroidota bacterium | reverse complement strand
CTGACCTGCATCATGGTAGGCCTGCTCTAAGTCTTGTGATCGTGTTCGTTTGTGTTCGGGTTGAAACATTTCAACTAAGCCGTTTTCCATTTTCAAAGCTCTTTGAATAGGATATGAAAAAGCTGCAACCGGTTTCACCGAATCAAGTTTTTGAGAAGCAAGCAAATTAAATCCTTTTTCTAAGTTCTGAACAGTCAACAAAGGAGATGTCGGTAATATACAACAAGCATAATCAAATTTATCGCCTCTTTGTGTGTATGATTCTGTTACTTCATCAATCACATCTGACAATGTAGCGTGATCATCGGCATTTTCGTCAGAACGCATAAATGGCACTGTTGCTCCGTATTTTTTTGATACTTCGGCTATTTCATTATCATCTGTTGAAACTATTACCTCGCAGAAAAGTTCTGATTTTAATGCTGCTTCAACAGAATAAGCGATGATGGGCTTGCCCAAAAAATTCTTTATATTTTTCCCGGGTATTCTTTTACTTCCGCCTCGGGCCGGGATGATTGCCAAATTCTTCATTTTACAAAGTTTAAAACCTTTTCTATCACAAAGTCCTGTTCATGTTCCTTTAGTGTGGGGAACATTGGCAAGCTTAAACATTGCTCATAATAGTTTTCCGAAGCAGGGAAATCGCCTTTTTTCCAACCCATTTCTTTATAATAAGGATGCAAATGTACAGGCAGGTAATGTACCTGAGCAAAAATATTATGTTTTCTCAAATAATTATACAAACCAAGCCTGTCAGAAATTTGAATAACATATAAATGGTATGCATGATAAACATTATCACTAACTTCGGGAGATATTACATTTGTGTTACGAAAAGCATTTGTATATTTTTGGGCTATCTCATTTCTGCGTTTGAGTCCTTGTTCTGCTTTTTTAAGCTGGCTTATTCCTAATGCACAGTTTATATCAGAAATACGGTAATTATAACCAAGCTCTTGCATTTCATAATACCATCCTCCGTGGTTTTCATGCAATAAATCAGTTGATTTAGTTATGCCGTGGCTTCGCAAAAGCAACAATTTTTCATACAAATATTTATCATTTGTGGTAATCATACCGCCTTCGCCGGTAGCTATATGCTTTACGGGGTGAAAAGAGAAAATTGATAAATCGGCATAATTCCCTTGTCCGGCAAATTCTTTTTTATCTTTATACTTATGAAAAGCTCCGGGTGCATGACATGCGTCTTCAATTATTTTCAGATTATATTTATTGGCAATGGTTCGCAATCTTTTTGAATCAATGGGATAGCCGGCAAAATCCACAGGAATAATTGCTTTATATTCACCTGCCGAAGCTTGTTCTAATTTTTCTTCCAATTTATCTAAATCCAGAAGAAATGTTTTACTGTCAATATCTACAAAATCAACTTCTCCGCCACAATACAAAACGGAATTTGCACTGGCGGCAAATGTAATCGGCGTAGTTATTGCTTTGTCTCCTTTTTCAATTCCAACGGCCATGGCAGACAAATGAAGAGCCGCAGTACCATTAGATACAGCGACGGCATATTTTGAACCGATATATTCAGCAAATTGTTCTTCAAACTCCTTTATTTTTGGTCCTTGAGTCAGGAAATCATGTTGAAGCGTTTCTACAACAGTTTTTATATCCTCTTCTGTAATATTTTGTTTTCCGTATGGTATTACATTTTTCATTATTCAAAAGGTTTAAAGTTTGGATCAACATAGGTTTTTATGAGTTCTCTCATGCTTTCTACAGTTTCCCATTCGGTATTTGTCCCTGAATTATATTTGAAGCCGGGCTCTACTAATTTTGCATTGTAATGCTCCAAATACTTTTGTTTTTTGGCATCAGTAGATAAAATTGCGTAGTATTTATCAAACTCAATGGTATTATAAGAATCACTTTCAGTAATCATTTCTTCTTCTAATTTTTCTCCGGGTCTGATTCCTACATCAACCAAATTTGCATTTGGGGCAATAGCTTTGGCAACTGTTGCAATTTTATAAGACGGAATTTTAGGAACAAAAATTTCACCGCCAATAGCATTTTTAATGGCCCACATCACCATCTCAACGCCGCCTTCGAGAGAAATATTGAATCGAGTCATATCAAAATGTGTTATCGGCAAATCTTTTCCGTTCCGGGCTTTATCCATAAAGAACGGAATCACAGATCCTCGAGACCCCATAACATTACCGTAACGAACCACAGAAAATCTTAAATCGCGGTTTCCCTTAATGTTGTTTCCGGCAATAAATAATTTGTCAGAAACTAATTTAGTCGCTCCGTACAAATTGATTGGAGCCGCCGCTTTGTCGGTCGATAATGCAACAACCACTTTTACGTCAGTCTCTAATGCAGCATCGATAACAGATTGTGCTCCGCCAATATTTGTTTTGATAAACTCATCCGGATTGTATTCGGCGGCAGGAACTTGCTTTAGAGCAGCTGTGTGAATGATTATATCAATACCGTCGCACGCTCTTTTAAATCTATCCTTATCTCGGATGTCTCCAATAAAATATCTTAAACATTTATGCTCGTCCGTTGAAAATATTTGATTCATTTCAAATTGCTTCAACTCATCTCTCGAGTAAATTACGAGCCGTTTAATATCAGGATATTTATTTAAAATTGTTTCGGTAAATTTTTTTCCGAAAGAACCTGTTCCCCCTGTTAGCAGTACTGATTTATTATTTAGCATATTCAATTTACTTTAATTAAAACTTTTCTGTTTAATTGGCGAAAGTAATATTTAAATTTCCTTGCTCAAAGTATTTATTTTAGCCCTGCCGAAAACATTCCGGAGAAAATAAACATACCGTTTATACTGATTTTTCAGAATTTTACCGGAGAAACTCCATTCAACACTTTAATTAATAGCCTTCAGTATGAAATATTAAGCAGAAAATATTATAACATCTTCTTCAGCTTAGAGGTGGATATCCCTTTGGTGCGAGGCAGATAAATAACATCACAGTGTCCCTTTAAAAAATCAAATTTTCCTTCCCAATCGTCCCCCATTACAAATAGGTCGATACCGAGGCTTTTAACATCGTTCACTTTTTGCTCCCAGTTTTCTTCAGGAATTACTTTATCTACATAATCTAAGGCTTCCAACATTTCCTTTCGCTTTTCATAAGAAAACTTGCAGGTTTTCCCCTTAATGCTGTTAAAGTCATCGGTTGACAACCCAACAATTAATCGGTGGCCGAGTTTTCTTGCCCGCCTTAATATTTCAACATGCCCAAAATGTAATAGGTCAAATGTACCGTAGGTAAGAACGGTTTTCATTTTTACATTAAATAATTTATCAAAATGAATGGAAAACGTTTTTTTTCCGGATTCAAAAAATTTGTAAAGTTCACTCAATAATGGTGTATATTCTCTCTCCTTTTCGGATAAAATTGAATAAACTAATTTTATTGATCGTTCACCCTCCAAAACCACAGAATTATCACCAAGGCCTTTGCTGTAAAACCCTTTTCCTATAAGGAGACCAAGTGTACGATTGCGGCTTAAATCATTTAATGCCGTTAAGCCCAAATCACCAAAACCGCAGGCTAAATTTATGGTATTTTTATGCCCTCCCATAATCTCTAAGAGGTATCTCATTTCATTAAATGCTTTGGTGAGCATCAAAAAACGAGTATTCACCGAGTTGTATTGAGCATCACTTATACCAAGGGCTATGGCGTAAATATTTTTAAAAACACTTAACAGTTCCACCCCTTTTCTGTCGGTGGTGTAATCTAAATAAAATTTTGTTCCTTCAAAAACTTCCGTCACTAATTTGGAATCGGCATGTCGCTCAAATCCGAGAGTAAACAAGGTCGGATTATTATTGATTACTTCCGCTGCAAAAGACGGTCCTTTGAGGGTGACAACATCATTCTCCAAAAGATCATCCAAGCATTCAACTACTGTTTTTCCGTCTGAAGTTAATCCTTTAGCAAAATTTACAATCAGTGCATCTTTTTTTATTAAAGGTTTGTGCTTTGAAACAAATCCGGAGATGGCCGGAGAGGGTATTGCAAGCATTAGGATATCGGCTTCTGAAATATGCTCTTGCTCGGTAACAATTCTTATTTGTGTATCCAAAACCCGGTTGGGAAAGTATAATGAATTGACACCGGTTTTTCTTATTTCACGGGCCTGTTTTTCATCATTGGTCCACAAAAAAACGCTGTTTTTTTTATTTCTGACAATTACATTTGCAATGGCTGTGCCAAATGAACCGGCTCCGATAATTACTATTTTTTTCATCACGTGTTGTAAATTATTAGGAATGGATACGAAATAAATTATGATAGTTAAGCGAAGTTATTTTTATTTCCGTTCCTTAACAGATGACAAAGATTGCTTTTTTCAGTCAATTTTCAAAAAACATATAGCCTAAACCTAAATTAAGCGATTATCTGCTTCGATAAACACCAATCTATTGAGTTAAAAAGATTTATAAAAAAAGACTCAAAGACCAAAGGGTTTTTTTACTTTTTTTATAAACTTTATTATTCTCAATATATCGGCACTTCTCTTTTGCACATAATCGCTCAATTTAGGCTAAAAACTAAAAAACAGAGCATAGTATACTTTAAATGGTTTAATGATATAATGATACAATACCTTGCTATTCAAGAAATACACTCTTTGTAAAAATAAAATTATTAACTGTTTAAAGTATATTATAGACCTCAGGAATCGGAAATAAAATAACTTCGCCTACGCTATCATAATTTATTTTCTTAATCAGTTGAATTATTACACCATTATACCATTAAATAATTGTACCATTACTTATTAATCAGCATTTCAATAAGTTCCGGATATTTCAAAGACAATTCTCGCCTGTGAGGATCATAAAACGAATTATTATGCCATAATAATACAAAATCACCCTTGTATTTTGCTACAGTTTTCGCCAAAACTTTAACGTTTTGAATAATTTTCTCACTGGATTTATCTCGCCCCATTGCAGCATCCATAGCTATTAAAGGCCTTTCTTGAACTTGAGATTTTCGACGTTCTTTAATATCAAACAAAGAATACGGAAAACAAACACCGGCTCTGAAGCCCATGTGCCTTGAGAATCCGAAAGAGCTGTCATATTTTAAACCGGCATTTTCCCATAGTCTTATGGATTTCGGAACGGAAAATCTCAGAAAATGCTGCCGTCCTTCTTTGACACTACCGGCAATCTCTGCTAATCTTGATTGTTCGCTTTTGAATCTTTCCGGACAATTATACCCTCCGTACGACCCGTGAACACCTACTGAGTGTCCGCGCCTTAGAATTTGCTTAATTGCTTTTACAATTTCAGTATCTCTTATATCATAGGTGGCTCCTTCTTCCCCTTTATAGGCCGGGATAAAATAAAACAGTGATTTCAGCCTATACTTTTCGGATATATTCATAAAAAAATCGTAGCGATTATAGGGGTCAGGCTTTCCTTTTAGAACTGCTGTATAATCTTTAAAGATTTTGAACGGTGCGGAAATTCCGGGTTTGATTATTATGCTCCAAACCAAAGCCTTAAAAAAATGCAGGGGGGTATTAAATCGTTGAGAAAAATCAATATCATGTGTTATAACCGGGCTGTAGTTTCTTGATTTGAATTGCTGTTTACAACCCAAAGCTTTGAGCATATTTTTCAGCATCACAACATATTCATTCACTATGGGTCTTTGTTCAATTCTGTTTTGAATCACAACGTGCTTGTTTTCCGGAAATCGATTGTGTTTGTCCTTTTCTGAACAGACATATTCCTCCCATCGAGAAAGCATAAAAAATGAACCGGCAAAAATATCAATTTCGCAAACTATCCCATTCTCAGTATGCCAACAGCCGGACTCCCCGAATAATATCGGAATATCTTCTTCCGCAGTATAGTCATTTTTGGCCAAGGTCACCCGGTTTGGCAGGTTCTCCTTTTTCAAATATGACCCGTTTTCGGGGTGGAAGCTAAAAAAACGGTCTTTAAAAATTAATTCTTTTTTATTGCCTAATACAAATTTATACTCCGGTTTGGAAGAAAATTCAACCGTATAGGTCAAACCCAAAAATTCATCCAACAATACAGATAATATATACTGTCTCTCTTGTGTGTTATTTTTTTGGATACAAACAGTCATGAATGAGTTCAGTTTAAAAAGTTATAAAGTTAAAAGTTTATAATAAACGTCATATTAAATTGCGTTTTGTCAATAAGGTTTTAAAAATTAATATTCTGCACTTGTCAGGTGTTTTCACCTGACAGGAATTTGTATCCGGATAGATCCTGTGTGGTGAAAACACCACACAGGTGCAGATATAAAATGTAATGTGGCAGGATAAATTGTCTGTAACCGCATTTATAAGTCGTTTGTTATATAAAGTTAAAATGCTAAAAATAAGAGTTTTAAGTTAATTGCAAAATAGCTTATAAAGCCCTGATAATTAAATACATAACTTGTTTTCCTAAAATAAAATATACTTTTTAGACCGGACTCATGAATTAAAATATCATATGATTCCTAAGCATTACCTCTATGGTTGAACGGGTAATTATTGAATACATCCGTTATAAACTCCAGTAGTTTAATTTTGAAATTTTATTCCTGTATATCCCCTTAACGTCAATCATCACACCGCCTTCAGAACTTATATCCAAGAAATAATCTTCGGTAAGTTTGGTATAAGCTTTATGATTAACCGCAACAATCACGGCATCATAATTATCGGAAATTTTCTCTGCCAAATGAATATTGTATTCTTCCGACACCTCCTTGGCATCAGCATGCGGATCTACGACATCTACATTTACCTTGTAGGATTCCAATTCTTGGACTAAATGGGCAACTTTAGTATTTCGAATATCACTGACATTTTCTTTAAATGTAATTCCCATAACCAAAACCTTGGAATTTCTGATATTTTTGTCTTGAGCAGCAATTTGTTTTACGGTTTGCTTAGCTATATATCCACCCATAGAATCATTAACGAAACGACCCGAATTAATGATTTGCGGATGATAACCCAACTGTTTTGCCTTATGTACCAAATAATACGGATCTACACCTATACAATGTCCGCCAACCAAACCCGGAAAGAAATTCAAAAAATTCCACTTTGTACCGGCGGCTTCAAGCACCTCAAACGTATTAATATCTAATTTATTAAAAATAATTGACAACTCATTCATCAAAGCAATATTCACATCACGCTGAGTATTTTCAATTATTTTTGCGGCTTCAGCCACCTTAATGGAGCTTGCTCGGTACGTTCCGGCTTTCAGAATCAGTTCATAAATCTTGGCTACATTATCAAGTGCTTCTTCATCGCTGCCGGATACTATTTTTGTAATTGAGGTCAAGGTATTGACTTTATCTCCGGGATTTATACGCTCCGGAGAATAGCCCACTTTGAAATCCTTTTGGTACTCTAAACCGGAGACCTGCTCGATTACCGGAACACAGTCCTCTTCGGTACAACCGGGATAAACGGTTGATTCAAATACGACATAATCTCCTTTCTTAATCACTTGTCCGACAGTATTACCGGCTCCCAATAAAGGTTTTAAGTCGGGTTGCAAATGCTCATCAATCGGCGTTGGTACGGCTACAATATAAAAATTGGCTTCCCCCAAATCTTTCACATCAGCCGTTATTTTTAAATCGATCCCTTCAAATTCGCCTTTATCAACTTCGTTGCTGGGATCGATTCCATTCTTCATCATCTCTACGCGCTTTTCGCTAATATCAAATCCAATGACCGGAAACTTTTTTGCGAATTCAATAGCTATCGGCAGTCCGACATATCCAAGTCCCACAACTGCAATTTTGGCTTCTTTTGATAGTATTCTGTTATACATATTCTTATTTTTATAGGATGTGCAAAAATAAATATTGCACGTCATGTGATATTTGACAAATTATTTTTTTAATAACGGATGATAATCTCCCTTCAACCCGACAGGGGCAGCATTTCTAATATTATAGACAATATTTGTTGCCCTTCTGACCTGCTCTATTCCAAAACCGTTTCCTTTCAATATTTCACGATAACTCAAAGTATGTAAATCCGTAAATCCTCCGCTGAATTCCACTTCTTCGTCTCCTACAGTAATTGAACGATAGGTTCGTTGACCGGCTTCTTTCACCTCATCAGGGAGGTCATTATAATCTACACTTAGTACCCAACGTACATTTGCTCGTTTTAATTTTAAGAACCCTGCGGCTTTTTGCTTTTCGGAAATATGAACTGTGTTCTCTTGCACATCACCAAAAATCCAGGTCAGCATATCAAAAAAATGTACACCGATATTGGTTGCTACTCCACCCGATTTTTCCCTATCGCCTTTCCAACTGATATCGTACCACCTGCCTCTTGAAGTCAGGTATGACAAATCAATATCAAAAACTTTATCTTTGGGCGCTTTCTCAACCTTTTCTTTTAAAGCAATGATACTCGGGTGTAATCTCAGTTGCAGAATATTATATATGCGTTTATCATTTTCCTTTTCAAACTGTTGCAATGCATCCACATTCCACGGATTCAGTACCATAGGTTTTTCACAAACCGCATTGGCATTTTGTTTTAATGCAAATCGAATATGAGAGTCGTGCAAATAGTTTGGAGTGCAGATACTCACATAATCTACTGTCTTATCTTGCTCTCTCCTTATTTTATCAAGATGCCTGTCAAAGCGCTCAAATTCAGTAAAGAAATCGGCTTGAGGAAAATAGCTGTCAATTATCCCCACGCTGTCAAATTTATCCAAGGCGGCAACGAGCGTATTGTTCGTTTCTTTTATGGCTTTCATATGCCTGACGGCAATATAACCGGCCGCTCCGATTAATGCGAAATTTTTCATAAAATAATTATATTAGTTGAGTTCAGATTAAAAAGTTATAAAGTTGAAAGTTTATAAAGTTAAAATGCTAAAAATAAGAGTTTTAAGTTAATTGTAAACTAATTTATAAAACTCCGATAATTAATCACATAACTTGTTTTGTTAAAATAAAACATACTTTTTAGACCGGACTCTTAGTTGATTTTAATTTTTACAAAATTCCAAAACTGAATCAGTTATAAAACTAAGCTGTTCAGAAGACAATTCAGTATGCATGGGCAGCGAAAGTACTTGATTTGAAATTTTTTCCGTTATCGGGAAATCACCTTTTTTGTAGCCGAAATTTGTATATGCTTTTTGCAAATGCAAAGGAAAAGGATAGTACACCATTGAGGGAATCCCCTTCTCGGCCAAAAATACTTTAAGTTCATCTCTGTTTACCCTCTCAAGTTTAATGGTATATTGATGAAATACATGAGTTGATTGTTTATCTCTTGCAGGAATTTTTATCTTTGAATTCTCAGCAAAAGCTTCATCATAATAGCTTGCCGCTTTTTGACGTGCCTTGGTATAATCATCAATATATTGAAGTTTAATATCTAATATTGCTGCCTGAATGCTGTCTAAGCGGGAGTTCACTCCAATTTCATCATGGAAGTACTTCACCTTTGACCCGTGATTTGTAATTTGCCTAATTTTCACTGCCAAATTATCATCATTTGTACACAACGCCCCTCCGTCACCGTATGCTCCCAGATTTTTAGACGGAAAAAAGGATGTGCATCCAATTTTCCCGATAGTCCCTAATTTTTTTACTTGACCGCTTTTGAATTTATATTCTGCCCCAATGGCTTGTGCCGTATCTTCAACTATGGGTATATTGTATTTTTGAGAAATCTCCATTAGATCTTGCATGGGGGCAGCTTGCCCAAAGACATGAACAGGTACGATGGCTTTGGTCTTTTCAGTAACAGCCTTTTCTACCTGTTTGGCATTGAGAACAAATGTATCCGGATCAGCATCAACCAACCGTAGTTTAAGTCCCAAAAGAGCCACAACCTCAACGGTTGCAATAAATGTAAAGTTAGAAGTTATAAGTTCGTCACCCGGTTGCAAACCTAAAGCCATCAGAGCAATCTGCAAGGCATCCGTTCCGTTTCCGCATGGAATGACATGCTTTGTGTCTAAATAATTTTCAAGATGTTTTTGAAATTTTTTTACTGCCGGTCCGTTAATAAAGGCCGAGGACTCAAAAATATTTTGAATTGCCGGGTTTATTTCGTGTTCAATTTTTTTGTACTGGCTGTGTAAATCAACCATATGAATTTTATTCATACTTTATATTTTAGAAAAACAAAGGTAATAAATGTTATCATATTACTAAGACATTTATTGCATAATACAACAGCTATTCAAATCCGGAAATAAACAACCAATTAAAACCACAAAATTTGAGAAAATATATACCGGCTTGTAAAAAACAACGTTAGAAAAAAGCAATGCTGTTTGAGATATGGTTTCCGAAACGGCAAAGTTGGCTCGGTATTGTTTCAAATAAACTCAATAACTAATATTTTCAAAGGTTCATAAATTTTGAATTAAAAAATCAGTGATTATAATAAGGTGTTTATTTTTAATTTGGTTTCAAAAATGACCGTAATTGATTGATACAAAATAATAAAATCAAAAAAAATCGGTTAACTTTTTATTTATAAGAAGAAAAGATATATATTTGCAATCCGCAATCGGATAGTAATGAATTGAAAATAAAAATATTTAAAAAATGACTAAAGCAGATCTTGTTAACGAAATTTCAAAAAAAACGGGTATTGAAAAAGTTTCAGTACAAAAAACTATTGAAGCTTTTATGGAAAGTGTAAAAGATTCATTAATAGAAGATGAAAATGTGTATTTGAGAGGTTTTGGCAGCTTTATTACGAAGAAAAGAGCTAAAAAAACAGCGAGAAATATTTCAAAAAATACAACCATCACTATTCCGGAACATTTCATACCTGCCTTCAAACCATCAAAGGCATTTGTTTCCCGAGTAAAAAAGAACGTAAAAGCATAATTAATAATAACTTAAAAAAATCTGACGAAAGATATGGCAAGCGGAAAAAAGAAGAAGAAAAAGAAAATGTCAACTCATAAACGAAAAAAGAGATTGAGAAAAAATAGACATAAAAGCAAAAAATAATAAGTGGAAATTTTAAAAAAGAGCCTTCCGGCTCTTTTTTTCAAAGAGAAAGATATATTTTGGAAAAAGAATTAATTATAAATAAAAAAGAATCAGAGCTTTCCATAGCTCTTCTGGAGCAGGGAAAACTGATTGAATTGCATAAAGAAAAACATAACCGACAATTTAATGTCGGAGATATATATCTGGCTCGCGCAAAAAAAATTATGAATGGTTTAAATGCGGCTTTTGTAGATGTAGGCTACAAAAGAGACGCATTCCTACATTACTTTGATTTAGGACCTCAATTTAATTCTCAACAAAAGTTTATTCGTTTGGCAATGAATAAGAATGCGCCAACAATAAAACTTCCGGATTTTATTCAGGTCCCGGATATTGATAAGAAAGGAAAGATTTCCGATGTGTTATCACCAAATTTCTTGGTGATGGTTCAAATAGCCAAAGAACCGATTTCGACAAAAGGTCCAAGGCTCTCCTCGGAAATATCTATTGCCGGCAGAAATTTAGTTTTAATCCCGTTCTCAAACAAAGTTTCTGTTTCTCAGAAGATTACGGATAAAGCTGAACGCAGCCGACTCATAAAACTTATCAAAAGTATAAAGCCAAACAATTTTGGTGTCATTATCAGAACAGTTGCAAAAACAAGAAGAGTAGCCGTTTTAGATGAAGAAATCAGAACATTGGTAGAACGCTGGGAAATAGCCATTGAAAAAATAAAAACAGCCAAAGCTCCTGAAATATTAATCGGAGAGCTTGATAAACCGGCTGCTTTGATGCGAGACATTTTAAATGATTCTTTTAGTTCAATTCATGTAAATGATTCTGTTTTATACGAAGAGGTCAAGGACTACCTTACAAAAATAGCTCCTACCAGGACTAAAATTGCTAAACATTATACCGGAGGAAAGGATATTTTCGAACAATTCGGGGTGATTAAGCAAATAAAATCAACTTTTGGTAAAACCGTAAATGTAAAAAGCGGTGCATACTTGATTATTGAGCATACTGAAGCACTTCATGTTGTAGATGTGAACAGCGGTAATCGATCAAAAAAAGCAAAAGACCAAGAGACCAATGCTCTTGAGGTAAATATGCTGGCTGCTGAAGAAGTTGCCCGACAACTTCGCCTCAGAGATATGGGAGGAATAATCGTGGTTGACTTTATTGACATGTATTCCAGGGAACATCGCCGAAGAATATATGACAAAATGAAGCAGGAAATGGGCAAAGATAAAACAAAGCATGCCATTCTTCCTTTAAGCAAATTTGGACTGATGCAGATTACTCGACAAAGAGTAAGACCTGCTACAAATATTGAAACGAAAGAGACTTGCCCAACCTGCGACGGCACCGGAGAAATTACTCCGAGCATTCTCTTTATCGATGAAATAGAGAATCATCTGCAATTTATTTGCGAAAAACAAAAAGGAACGATAAACCTGAGGGTTCACCCGTATATAGAAGGTTATTTGAACCGAGGTTTAAAATCTAAACGTAACCAATGGAGAATAAAACACAAACGGAATATAAAAATACATCCGGTTATGACCTATTCTTTCTTGGAGTACAACTTCTTCGATAATAAGATGGAAGAAATTAAAGTAAAATAACTCGCTACTTGAGTGAGTCTGAAATTAATTCGGCGGCTCGTGCAGAAGCACCTTGTCCGCCGGATTTTTCTTTTACGGCAATAAAAGCTTGCTTCATTTTTTCAATATAATCCTGATCAAATAATAATTGGTGAAGCTCATCTTTTAAATTTTTACCGGTCATATCATACTGAATCAACTCTTTTATAACCAATTCATCGGCAATGAGGTTTACCAAGGAGATATACTTTACATCCACCAGGCGTTTGGCTATTTCAAAAGATACGGCATCGCCCCTGTAGCAGACAAATTCAGGAACGCCGAAAAATGCAGTTTCCAGTGTTGCCGTGCCGGAGGTAACTACTGCCGCTTTGGCATGAGACAAAAGCTTATAGGTTTTATTATCAACCATATGAATGGGACGATCTCCGATATATTTCTCAAATAACTCCGCAGAAAGTGACGGAGCTTTAGCTACCACAAACTGAAAATCAGCGAACTCCTCAGACAATTTGACCATTGCCGGAAAGTTGTGTTTGATTTCCGATTTTCGACTACCGGGAAGTAAGGCAACAATAGGGCGTGTATCCAAACCGTTTTCATTACAAAATACTTCGCGAGAACTTTGGGTTTTCAGAATGGGGACTATTTCATCGAGTAACGGATTGCCTACAAAATCGACGGACATGCCGTGAGATTTGAAAAACTCGGGTTCGAAAGGAAAAATGACCAACAGTTTATCGGTAAAAGCTTTTAACTTCTTGATGCGAGATTTTTTCCATGCCCAAACTTTGGGAGAAATGTAATAGTAAACCTTAATGTTGTTTTCTTTCGCAAATTTTGCAATCCTCAAATTAAAACCCGGATAATCTATAAGAATCAGGGCATTCGGCTTGTAATTTAAAATATCTTTCTTGCAGTTCCTTATGTTTTTAAAAATATCGGGCAAATGCACAAATACTTCAAAAAAACCCATATAAGCCGTATCTTTATAGTGCATAACCTGCGTACCGCCGTGAGCAGCCATTAAATCTCCTCCCCAATACCTGAAATCCGAAGTCGGATCTTTGTGAATGAGTTCTTTCATTAGATTTGAACCGTGCAAGTCTCCGGATGCCTCTCCGGCTATTATATAATATTTCATGACTGTAATTTTATATATACAACCCACAATATGATTAGAAATACAGAAATAATAACCCCTCTGACCGACCGATATCTGTTTTTTCTTAAAAATGCATAAAACAGCAATAAATTAGGAATAACACAAAGACTCACTAATTTTGTCAGAATATCGGCTTCCTTATGGCTGTTTATATAGTTCTCAATCGGAATACCGGCACTTGTTCTGTATATCCAAACTAATAAGAAAGTAACTGCAGGCAATAACAATCCAAGAATTACCCCGAGCTGAACATTATTATATTTTGAACGTCTTTTAGGTGAAATTTTCATTCGTTAAATTTTAATAGGTTTGAAATTTAAAAAAAATTAGAGTCCCCACTTCTCTAACTCCTTAATATAATTATGAGCAGTGAACTCAGGTTTTATGGGAACAACTGATGCAAACCCGTTTAAAATGGCATGTTCATCGGTATCGTCCGCTCCCTCTTCCAGATTATTGAATGTTCCGGTAATCCAAAATGATTTTTGTCCGTGAGGATTTTGTGAACTTACAAATTTCTCTTTCCACGCTCCGTCTGATGCTCTGCAAATTTTAATGCCTTTGATATCTGTAGCATCAGTATCAGGAAAATTTACATTCAGGCTGACTCCTTTCGGCAAGCCTTGTTTAATGACTTTGTCCAATATCTTTTCAATAAAGGGAACTGCTTTGGAGTAATCACTGTCGGCTTTATAATTATTTACCGAAAAGCCCACCCCGGGCATTCCGTTCATTGTAGCTTCAATGGCTGCTGCCATAGTTCCGGAATACAACACGCTTACCGACGTATTGGCTCCGTGATTAATTCCGGACAAAACCAAATCCGGCACCCTTGAACATATTTCATGAATGGCAATTTTCACACAATCAACCGGCGTTCCCGAGCAGGAATACTCTTGATAATTTTCCGATTCATCAAGCTTTCTGTATGATATTGGTTCAGCTTGAGTAATGGAATGCGATTTTGCCGATTGGTGTGAATCAGGAGCAACAACTAATACTTCTCCGTATTTTTTTGCCGTTTCTATAAGTAATCGAATGCCTTTGGCAGTGATACCGTCATCATTGGTCACTAAAATCAAAGGTTTTTGGTTGCTTTTCATTTTTATTATTCTGTTAAATTGGTTTAAAAAATTTTCAATCCCAAAGATAGTTAAACAGATTTTGCATTCATCAATATTTATGTAATTTTATGGTAAATTTTTCAGAAAGATGAAATTTATAAATTAATTACTCATATTATAAGGCAAGCAAGCAATAAATAAACTAAAAAGTTGTAATAGTTACAAAATAACGAACTTAGTTTCTGAAACAGACAATAAAAAACGTCCTGTTTGCACTATTATTTGAGTGCCTGACCAAAAAAAGGATTATTCTCTTCAAGCATCACAGACTTTCAAGAGAAAATTATTTTTTTAGCTTAAAAATTGAACGATAAAATATTATGCTTACACTATTTAAAAAGGAGTTGAGTGAGTTTTTCAGCACGCTCACCGGTTATATTGTTATTATCATTTTTACGGTTTTAAACGGCCTGTTTTTATTTGTATTTCCGGGAGGCTATAACCTGCTGGACAATCATTTGGCAAATTTAGATTCATTGTTTTTTATGGCTCCCTGGATATTCCTGTTTTTAATTCCGGCAGTTACTATGCGCCTGTTTGCTGATGAAAAAAAAAGCGGAACAATTGAGCTTCTGTTCTCTCGTCCGATAAGCCGTATGAATATTATATTTGCAAAATATCTGGCTTCAGTAAGCATAGTTTTACTCTCGCTCCTCCCTACCCTCATTTACTTTGCAAGCATTACGGTTTTATCAAGTCAAGGCTCCTATCCGGACAACGGAGCCATATGGGGTTCTTACATCGGCTTATTTCTTCTGGCCTCAGTTTATGCCGCCGTCGGAATATTTTCTTCATCGCTTACGCAAAATCAAGTGGTCGCCTTTTTGCTTGCCGTTATCTTATCATTTTTGCTGTATATTGGGCCTGATACGGTGAGCGGTTTCGATTTATGGGGCAATCACGGCAATTTAATAAAGCTTGCCGGTATTGATTCGCATTATAAATCCATTAGTCGCGGCGTATTAGACTCCAAAGATTTAATATATTTTCTAACTGCCTCATTTATTTTTCTTTTGTCAACGGAATATGTTTTGAACAAAAAAAAATAGAGCCAATAGTCTGCTTATCACCCTTTTCAAACTAATTGATATGAATTTGTTTTACAAAATATCCCCAAAATTACGCTTTCCCTTAGTGCTTGTTGCTGTTATCGGAATAGCTTATTTACTGTCGCTGTTCAGAGTTCGGATAGATTTAACATCAGAAAAAAGATATTCGCTTTCAGACTATACCAAGGAAAGTTTGACGAATTTGAAAGATGTAATTTATATCAAAGTATATCTGGAAGGAGATGAGTTGCCCCTGAATATTAAAAATCTGCGTACGGGAGTAAAAGAACAACTCGAAGAATATAAAATATACGGCAAAGATAAGTTTGAGTTTGAATTTATAGACCCCTCCGAAAGCCCTAAAAAGGAAAAGCGCTTTGCCATGTATAAAAAATTGGCCGAATCCGGTTTGTTTCCAATCGAGGCCCAAGAGGTAAGCGATAAAGGGAAAACCTCTCAAAAAATGGTTTTTCCGGGACTTATCATGAGCTGTCAAGGCCGACAAATTGGAATTAATCTACTCTCCAATACCTCCGGTGTAGCGGCAGAGAGTGAAGTCAATGTGAATAATTCCATTGAAGAGTTAGAATATAAATTGACCAACGGAATACAAAATGTTCTCAGAGAAAAAAAGCAAGCCATTGCTTTTATTGAGGGGCATAATGAGGTGCCTGAAATTAATACCGTCAGCATTTCAAAAGCTTTGGCCGAATACTACAATGTCCGAAGAGGAGCATTGAACGGGCAAATTGGAATTCTGGATAACTTTAAGGCCGTCATCGTTGCAAAACCCATGAAAAAATTTTCCGAAAAAGATAAGTATGTTTTGGATCAATACATTATGCAAGGCGGTAATGTTCTCTGGTTGGAGGAAGGAACCAATACCAACTTAGACAGTTTGTTTGCAAATTCATATACTATGGCTCTGGCCCAACAAACCGGACTCAATGATATGCTGTTCAACTACGGGGTTCGTATAAATCAGAATCTGATCATGGATAAGCAATCAGCTCCCATCGGTATCCGAATAGAAGGAACCGACGGGCAAGCTCGCATAGAAATGTTTCCGTGGTATTACTTTCCGGTAATTTCACCCAACAACAATCATCCGATTTCAAAAAACTTGGATTTCATTCGAACGCAGTTTGTATCTTCTCTGGATACGGTAGGCGCTGATGCCGAAATTCAAAAAACGATACTGTTATCGACAAGTAATCATTCGCTGACAGAAAGCATACCGGCCCGCATAGAACTGGCACAGGCCAAAAGAATGCCTCCCGATGAATATCTCACAGCCGGTTCGCAAGATATTTCGGTATTGCTCGAAGGTAATTTTAAATCAAATTTCAGAATGCGTTCCCCTTCCAAAATATTTCCTGATGAAACTATTCCTGAACCCATGTATGAAAGTAACTACTCCAAAATGATTGTCATTTCTGACGGTGACATCATTAAAAATGAAATGACTCAAAACGGCAGACCGTACCCGGTTGGTTTTGACATTTTTACCAAACAACGATTTGAAGGAAATAAAGAATTTATTACTAATGCCGTGAATTACTTATGCGAAGACTACGAACTCATGAACCTCAGATCCAGAGAACTAAAACTCAGACTTTTGAATAAAGACCAAATTAAAAATCAACGATTAATAATTCAGCTCTTGAATATGGGTATTCCGGTATTAATTATTATTCTTTCCGGTGTGCTTGTTGTCTATTTCAGAAAGCGAAAATATACTTAATTTATAGTGTACTGAAAATAAGTAATTTAAAGCTATTTTGGACTGTAGTTTAAAATAAGGTTGTTTTTCCGGACTTCGTCTGTTTTAATATAAAAAAATGAACATTGTGTATAATTGCAAATGCCTGAATACCTGACAAAACAAATTTTGAAACAAATTCACACCTACCGCCATCTATCTAACTATCAAGTATTTGTATTTTTCACAAATAATGCCTACGCCCAATTATATCGCAAAATCATATAGCAGCCTTTATATTAAAAGAGTACATCTGGTTAAAATATTAAAACAGACGAAGTCTGCTAATCTGTGGATTTATTAAAACGGGCAATAACTTCATTTCCGGTGTCATTATATTCTAAGCTGTCGAAAAGGAATTTGGATATAAAAACACCTCTGCCATTTAGTTCCATAATTGTATCATCAGAAGTCGGATCAGGAATCTTTTCCCAGTCAAAACCGGCACCTTCATCTTTTATAACCCATTGAAAATATTTCGGAGTAGAACAAAATGTAACTCTGAGTTTTCGTTGTTTTAATTCAGGAATGGCTAATTTTTCTTCATATAATACTTCTAAAGAATGCTCATCCAAGGCCGTTTTCTTTTGTTGGTATGATATTTCCAAGTTCCCGTGCTCTAATGCATTGGTAATCAATTCGGCAAGACCGAGTTCAACATTCACTTTATTGTCTTCTATGGCTTTACAGTCTGATTCTATTAATATTTTATCAACAATTTTCGGTACATTATTTACAGAAAAGAGGTTTGTATCAAACTCAATCTTCAAAGATCTCTCCAAAGTTTTACCGGGTAAGCCTACCGGTTCGGCTTTATTCTCGAGTATCGATTCATATTTTTTTAATAAAGGCAACAAATCGTAGGCAGTAACCGGTTTTTTTAAATAATTATTTGCTCCCAAATGCAAGGCTTGTATGGCATAATTCTCTGTACCGTATGCTGTTGTTATTATTACAATTACTCCGGGATCTATTTCGTGCAGCGACTCCAAAAGCTCCAGTCCGTCCATTATCGGCATCTGAATGTCAGTCAAAACAACATCGGGTTTATATTCCTCAAACAAATTAAGACCTTCAATGCCGTTAGCCGCCGACTTACATTCATAATCATTGACCTCTAACAGGTTTTCAAGATATATTCTTGAGCTGGTATCATCTTCAACTACTAAAATTTTCATATTATGCGAATGTTTGTCATTGGATAAAAAATATCAAATGGCTCCTCTGCGAGAATTGTTCTGATCCATTTTGCTTGCAAGTTATCTAAAAAAATTGGTATTATAAACTGTTTGGTTGCCTTTTTTATCAAAAACCGTTATTTTTATATGGTTCTTTTTTTTCTGCAATACGGAATGATCAAGCTTATAAGAAAGAAGATCATTTTTAGAATCGTAAATAACAATTACCGGTTTTCCATTGAAAAATGCACGATATCCGGCAACACCGGAAAGATTATCTTTGAGTTTAAAAGTCAATTCTTTTAACTGAGAAACATGACTGCCTTTGTTAAAATTATTGGCATAAATTATTGGCGACTTTGTATCAATTGCGACGGCATAAGTACCAAATTCTTTGATTTCTGCACTTACAAATCCATTGAGGAAATTTCCTCCGGCATACTTTAATTGCCCCCTACCGTTAATACGCACCAGGCAGAGCTGTTCCGAATAATTCGCCGGCTTTTGTACTCTCACAGATATGTACACCTCATTATGTATTGCTGTTTCCTTTTTGTGTATAATATGTTTATCGGAGTATAATCTGCGATCACCGGATTCGGAAGATTGATATGCAAAATCAAAATCTGAATAAAAAGAGGTTTTTCCGGATATCAAACGAAAATTATCCTTAACAAAATAGTTTTTTTGATTGGCTCTCATCGGTTGTTTAAAGTCTCCTGCAGACTCCCCGGTACCACTCACTCCGTTCAAATTCAGATAGATGGTGGAAACATTTCCCGCAAAGTCCGAGAGTTTTATTTTAATTTTTCTTCGCTCATTGGGCCGAATATTTATAACTCCGGTACCAACGGAGTCATCGTAAATGCTCAAGCTGTTTCCCGGCTCACGATACAAATTTGTATATCTTGTATTGTGTTTTTGCTTTTCATGATAGTCTATATAACTATTGAGGTATCGAGTTTCATAAAAAGATATTTTATTTTTTATAAATCGAAAAATCAAACTATCATCTTCATAAACTTCGGCTTTGTACACCGCATAACGATTTCGTGAATTTGTTTTAGTGTCTTGAGTTTGGACCGACAATCCGACACTTCCCGAAACCGATACCGGTTTCAACAGCTTATAAATATTGCCGCTTCTTTGTAATTTGAATTTATTGGCCATGGAATTTCCAAACACTTGGCTTTGTACACTCAATGGTGAAACTTTCAAGCGAAAGACCGAAGGCGAGCTTTTATCATAAACCCCAAAGCCTAAAAGGTAAGGGTTTACCGGAATATCTTTATTGCGCTCACGAATTTCAAAATGCAAATGGGCGCCGTATGAGCGTCCGGAATTTCCTCCGTAAGCTATCAATTGCCCTTTTTTTACCGGAAAACGTGTAGTATCAGGATAAACTACTGTGTTGAACGAATGGTTTTTTTCCTGATGTTTCTTTATATATTCCTCAGCTTCGGGAATAAAGGCATCTAAATGACCGTAAACTGAACGATACCCGTTATAGTGATCCACGTAAAGAGCTTTTCCGTATCCCCCCGATCGGACTTTGATTCTTGAGATGAATCCGTCAGCAACCGAATAAACCGGTTGTCTCATTCTCAATCGAATATCGAGCCCCATATGAAAATGATTGGGACGTATTTCGCCAAAATCACTTGACAGGGAGTAGCGACCTTTCACAGGTTTTGTAAAATCTGATTTTGGGAAACTCTGAGCCTTTACGGCGAAGGTTTCCATGAATAGTAAAAATACAAATAGGACAAAATGTTTCAAAATATCGAATGTTTTATTAATGGTTTATTGCAAAAGTAGAAAAAAACGGACAATGGAATAAATCAAAATTGGTTTTAGTTTTAGAATAAGGTACTTACAATTAGGAACCGATACGAAATAAATTATGATAGTAGAGCCACGCCGCGGCGTGGCTCTTTACAAAATTTGCGAATAGCAATGCAATTTATGAATTTTTTAAAGTGAATAGAGGGCAAAAGAACAAGCGTTGTGCTGAGCGATAGTCGAAGTGCATAACTGTTATAAGTTATTGTCCCAAGATATTGCATAAAATCTGAAAAAGTTTATCTAACTAAAAATCAACAAAATATATTTTTAGTTAGATACGATTTTGTTTCCGTTCCTTAAAACCTAAAACAGATGAATGTTCACAAAGATTTTTTTCATAACACAATAAATAATATATTTGATACATTAAGTACTGTTAAATTGTCTAATAAAGTATAAAATGAATAGTGATACATATAATACCTTTACTTTACTTTTTCCTGACAAAAGTATAGAACGAAGTTTCTCTACTGTTTTACATAAAAAAAATATCATTTTTCAGGTTATTTCATTATCCTTTGCACTTTTGGGTATTACAATGGGTATAATTTCTGATATTCATCTCTCGTCTTTTACTCTGTTTATCCCGAGTATTGTATCCATGAGTATTGTTTTGCTCCTTTTAATTTATCGATTCAAAAAGAACAACAAACTGCAATTGAAACAATACTTACTGGCTTTATTTACAGTAATTGCTTTGATTACAATAATAGTCCGGATACAGTTGTCAAAAAAATTTATTGGAATTGACGGAGTAAACCTTTTGACCATTCAAATCTTTGTGGCCGTTCTGATGTTTGGGATTAAATTTTATAATCTGATATTTGTTTCAGCGATATTTCTGTCTGCCCTTTTTGGTTTATCATTGTTTTCATTACCCGGAACAGAGCAATTAAACTTATCGGAAATACTAATGATAACCATCGCATTGATTGTATCAATGACCATTGCATACTTGAATGAAAGACAAAAGCGAGAAAACTTTTTATCCGACAACAAGCTCAAAATTTATTCTGATGTGCTTAGCGGAAAAGAGCAAAATATAAAGGAGATACTGGATCAGATACCCCAATTTATTATTTCAGTGTCTGCACAAGGTAAGTTTCTTTTTAAGAACCAATCATTTGATGTATTCCTGGGATTGCAAAAGGGCAAAACTTATAAGCCGGAAGATATATTTCCGAATAAGAATTATCGAAAAAAAATAATACGACTATTGGCAGGGAAATCACATCCTGAAAGTTTTGAAATCAATTTTAAAACCAAAACCGGAAAACGGATTGTAGCTTGGGAGAAAATAAAACCTTACAAAGCTATCATTGATTCTCCGAACTGGTTTTCCGGTAAAGATATTACTGAAGAATACGGCACATGGAAAGAGCTTGAAAAAATAAAACTACAACTTGAACATACCCAAGAGCTAGGAAGAATAGGCACTTGGGAATGGGAACCCAAGAATGATAAAATGATTTGGTCCGGGCAAATGTTCAAACAATTCGGCATAGAAAGTACTGAACCGGGGGCGAATGCTTCAAAGATATTTTCTTCGATTATTCAGATGTTTCCTCAGGGAACATTCGAAAAAAGTTTACAGTCGATACAACAACAAAAGAAAAAATTTTCTTTCAACTATCCAATAACAACTAATAATAAAGAACGTGTGATGCAATTACACGGCGAATTAATTTATAACAACAAAAATGAAATTATAAAAGTATACGGCACAAACCAAGATATAACAGAAACCAAACAAGCGGAAATAAAGCTCAAAAGCATTCAAAAAAGCTTAGAAAAGGCTCAGAAAATTTCAAAATTAGGAAATATCGTTTTCAATCCCGAGACCAACTACTGCTATACATCCAAAGAGATAAATTCAATTTTCGGCTATGTAAAAACCTTTGATTTCAAATTCCCCGAAACCTTAAAAAAGCACCTCAAAGAATCTGACTATAACTCAATAATTGATTTCATACAAAACACAAAAATATACGGTCAACCCTTAGAGCTTGAGCTGAAAATATTAAGTCATACTAAACAAAATAAAGTTTTATCTCTCACCGCCGAAACCGGAAAAAAAAGTAATATTAATCTCATTCTGCAAGACATCACCCCTATCCGTCAAACGATGGAAAAACTAAAGCAGAGCAGAAATAAAACCGGAGAAATTCTAAATTCATCACCTAATGCAATTATCGTTTTTAACAAAGACCTTAAAATCCAAGATATAAACCCAATCACAGAAGAGATTTTCGGCCTTTCAAAAACGAATCCCTTAAATTTAAACTTGAAAAATTTATTTTCGGAGCAGGATTTTCAAGCTTTCACTAAAGCCTTAAAAAGACACGTCCTTTCAGGCCATACTATTAAGAATATAAAATTTAGTATGCTTCGCAATCTCGAAGAAAATTTTCCGGTTGAAATGTCTTTAGCATCAATAAAGGATCAAGACAATGTACAGTTTGTTGCTATAATAAAAGACATTACTCTGCAAAAAATATTTGAAGACAACCTGAAAGAAGCCCGAGAAAAAGCGGAAGAAGCTGACAAATTAAAGTCTGCATTTTTGGCTAATATGTCACATGAAATCAGAACCCCCATGAACGCCATCGTCGGATTCTCCAATATGCTTTCGGAACCCGGAGTTTCAGAGTCCGAACGAAAAGAATTCTACAACTATATATCGTCAAACAGCAGTATCCTTTTGACATTGATTGATGATATCATTGATATCTCAAAAATTGAAGCGGGTCAAATAAAAATTCGACTCAAAAAGGTATCTTTAAACAGTATATCAGAAGAAGTGAAAGCCACAGCGAGTGAGCAGCTAAAGTTACTTCAAAAAGAGAACATTAAAGTTAAATTCATAATAGGCGAGGAACTTACTGACAAAGTAATTGAAACTGACAAAAATCGCTTGCTCCAAGTACTTTCTAATTTAGTAACTAATGCCACAAAATTTACGGAAAAAGGACACATTTACCTAAAAATGAAACTGATAAAAGAATACAACAAAAAATATATTCAATTCGAAATTAGCGATACCGGTCGAGGAATAAAACAGAAAGACATTAACCGAATTTTCAACCAATTTATCAAACTGAAAGAAACAGAAAATCTTAACCATAGAGGTACCGGGCTTGGCCTAACGCTGAGTAAAAAAATCATCGGCCTTTTGGGCGGAAGAATTTGGGTAGAATCAGAATATAAATCAGGAACATCATTTTACTTTACACTCCCCTATTTGCCGGTAAAAAACACAACCACCCAAAAACCCAATAGCCCAAAAATTGAACAACCAATAAAGTGGATAAATAAAAAAATTATTATTGCTGAAGATGAATATACCAATTTCAAATATCTTGAAACTGTATTAAGTGCTACCGGAGCTAAAATTGTACATGCTCAAAACGGCGAAGAAGCCATTAACTTTTTCCAAAGTGAACCCGATACAGATATAATTTTAATGGATATCAGAATGCCGAAAATTGATGGATACCAAGCCACTGAAAAAATAAAAAAAATGAAGCCCGACGTGCCTATAATAGCATGTACAGCCTACGCTATGTCAGAAGAAAAACAGCAAATAATGACTTATGCTTTCGATGATTATATAGCCAAACCTATAGACAAAGATAAGCTTCTGAAAATAATCCGAAAATTTATTTAAACATACAGCCGGCTTGTTGAAAACTTTTAGCTTATATCCTTCGCCGGTAAGCTAAAATTTAGTATTTTCGCATTTGCCTTATAAAGTTTAAGAATGAATAAAACAGAGAGTATCTCATTAGTTTATAATAACTTATAAGCCATTACCCTCAAAATTTTATTTCTTAAACACTTCTTTAGATCATATTTTAAAAAACTAAAGAAATTCAAAGAACTTATTAACAATAAGTTAGAAAAGACGTAAATTAAACAATTTAGAATGGATAATAATTTAGAAAAGAAGATTGCCAAAAACGCTTATTCAGCCGATAATATTAGCGTATTAGAAGGTTTGGAAGCTGTTAGAAAAAGGCCGGCTATGTATATCGGCGACATCAGTGACAGAGGTCTTCACCACTTAGTATATGAAGTCGTAGATAACTCCATTGACGAGGCTTTGGCCGGTTACTGTAATAATATCGAAGTTACAATAAATGAGGATAACTCCATAACTGTAGTTGATGACGGTCGGGGTATTCCGGTTGAAATACACAAGAAAGAAGGTCGTTCGGCTTTAGAGGTTGTAATGACGGTTTTACATGCCGGAGGTAAATTTGACAAAGACAGTTACAAAGTTTCCGGTGGTTTGCACGGTGTAGGAGTTTCCTGTGTAAATGCTCTCTCATCAAAATTAATTGCCACTGTATATAGAGACGGTAAAATTTATCGGCAAGAATACAGCATTGGAAAACCCCTTGGTGATATCAAAGAAATCGGCGAAACTGATAAATCCGGTACTGAAATAACATTTGTTCCGGATAACTCCATATTTGTTGTTTCCGAATACAAATATGAAACACTGGCCAACCGTATGCGTGAGTTATCATTCCTTAATAAAGGCATAAACATAACACTCACCGACAAAAGAAATACTGATGAAGAAGGAAATTTAATCACTGAAAAATTCTTTTCAGAAGAAGGTCTAAAAGAGTTTGTTGAATACTTGGATCAAAACCGAGTAAAAATTATTGAAACCACGCTAAACTTAGTCGTTGAAAAAAATGATATTCCGGTTGAAATAGCCCTTCAATACAATAATTCTTATGCAGAAAACATTCATTCGTATGTCAATAATATTAATACACACGAAGGAGGAACACACCTTACCGGTTTCAGACGAGGTTTAACTCGAACTCTGAAATCCTATGCCGAAAATTCAGGCATGCTCTCTAAACTCAAATTTAAAATCAACGGCGACGATTTTCGTGAAGGACTCACGGCCATTATTTCCGTTAAAGTGGCTGAACCCCAATTTGAAGGGCAAACCAAAACCAAACTCGGAAACTCAGAAATTAGTCTTCCCGTTGATCAGGCGGTAAGCCAAATGGTCGGGAACTATCTTGAAGAAAATCCGACCGATGCAAGAAATATTGTTAAAAAAGTAATTTTAGCCGCTCAGGCACGTCATGCAGCCAAGAAAGCCAAAGAATTGGTTCAACGCAAAAACGTCATGTCCGGTGCCGGGCTTCCCGGAAAATTAGCCGATTGTTCTTCAAGAGACCCCGTGTTGAGTGAAATATTTTTGGTGGAGGGAGATTCTGCCGGCGGTACTGCCAAGCAAGGAAGAGACCGTAAATTTCAAGCAATACTTCCCCTCAGAGGTAAAATATTGAATGTAGAAAAAGCCATGCAACACAAAGTGCTCGAAAACGAAGAAATTCGAAATATTTTTACTGCCATGGGAGTTAGTTTGGGTACTGAGGAGGATAATAAAGCTCTTAACATGGAAAAACTTCGGTACCATAAAGTTATTATTATGACGGATGCCGATGTGGACGGAAGCCACATTGATACACTGATTATGACTTTCTTTTTCCGATACATGAAAGAGTTCATTGAAAAAGGACATTTATACCTTGCCACTCCCCCATTCTACTTAATAAAAAAAGGGAAAAAAGAAGGCTATGCCTGGACCGAGGAACAACGGAAACAATTGACCAAAGAATTTGGTAAAGGAGTATCCGTACAACGCTACAAGGGTCTTGGTGAAATGAATGCCGAACAACTCTGGGAAACAACAATGAATCCCGAGCAAAGAACATTACAGCAAATTACCATTGAAAATGCCATGGATGCCGACAGATTGTTCTCCATGCTCATGGGAGACGATGTACCCCCAAGAAGAGAGTTTATTGAGAAAAACGCTACTTATGCAAATATTGATGCATAACCGGTTTCAATGATTAAAAGGTTCTACCGCGAATTTAATGATAACTTGCAATTTGTTATATGTAGTTGAACGCAGTTTATATGTAGTTTAATATAGTTTATATGTAGTTGATATGTTGTATTTAAGAAGTTGAAAATATTTCTAAAAAGGCAAAAAAAATAGCTGTAAAAATGAGCAATTATATTGCATCAATCAAAAAAAACAATATTTAAACAATATTTCAACCACATTTATAACTATATTTAAACAGTGTTTTGTATAATATAAATATTTAACCACTAAAATAAGGGTAATACCGATTAAAAAAATACCGAATATGATATAATGGTCATGTTCGGTTTTTTGTTTTATACCACTCCCATAAAATCATAAGCATTTCAATTAAGGATTAAGCCAAAAATATATTAGATTTGCACTCAATTTATCGGACAGAAAAAATTTAATAATGAAAATATCGTACAATCAGCTCAAGGAATATATTAAAACAAATAAAACCGCAGAAGAAATAGCTGTAATTCTAACCCAAACCGGATTGGAAACCGAAGGTATAGAAAACTTTGAATCGGTAAAGGGAGGACTTGAAGGTTTTGTAATTGCTGAAGTTCTGACAAAGGCAAAACACCCCAATGCCGATAAATTGTCGGTTACCACAGTGGACTTGGGTGACGGGAATCCGGTGCCGGTAGTTTGCGGTGCGTCCAATGTAGCCGCCGGCCAAAAAGTTGTAATGGCCACCGTAGGCACCAAACTTTACGACGGGGATAAATCATTGACCATAAAAAAAGCAAAACTCAGAGGCGAACCCTCAGAAGGTATGATTTGTGCCGAAGATGAATTGGGCTTGGGCGAATCTCACGACGGAATTATGGTATTGCCCGAAAATGTTAAAACAGGAACCAAAGCCAAAGATTATTTCAGCATTGAAACCGATAAAGTTATTAATATAGACCTTACGCCGAATCGAGCAGACGGTGCCTCTCATTTTGGTGTTGCCCGTGATTTATATGCCTATCTCAAATACAGAGGTGAAGATGTTGAATATAAAAAACCCTCGGTTGCCGAATTTAAAGTGGATAACAATAATCTCAAAATTCCGGTAGAAATAAAAAATACAGAGGCTTGTAAACGCTATGCAGGTGTTACAATTACAAATGCAACCGTTGAAGACTCTCCACAATGGCTGCAAAACAGATTAAAAGCTATCGGTTTAAAACCAATTAACGCAGTAGTTGATATCACAAACTTTGTTTTGCACGAAACCGGTCAGCCTTTACACGCTTTCAATGCCGATCAAATAACCGGCAATAAAGTGATAGTAGATACGCTTGAAAAAGGAACCCCTTTTACAACACTTGACGAAGAAGACCGAAAACTGACAGCCAACGACCTCATGATTTGCAACACCGAAAAGCCTATGTGCATTGGCGGAGTATTCGGCGGCATGAATTCCGGAGTAAGCAAGGAAACAAAAAATATATTCTTGGAAAGTGCCCTGTTTGATTCTGTTTATATCAGAAAAACAGCCAAGCACCACGCCTTGCAAACCGACGCCTCCTACAGATTTGAACGCGGCGTTGATCCGGAAATGACATTGTATGCCCTCAAGCGAGCAGCAATTCTTATCAAAGAAATTACGGGCGGAGAAATTTCATCGGAAATT
>JAYEIA010000206.1:0-8124 GCA_034659855.1 Bacteroidota bacterium | reverse complement strand
AAAAAAAATGTGATATTTTTTAAAAAGATAGAGATATGTTGCATAACAGAGGTTTTGTAAAAAAAAGACCCACTTTTTAAAAAAAGTGAGTCTTGGTGGGCCGGCAGGGACTCGAAGCCCTGACTCGCTGATTATAATCAGGGCAAAAAAAAGACCCACTTTAAAAAAAAGTGAGTCTTGGTGGGCCAGCAGGGACTCGAACCCCAGACCCCCTGATTATGAGTCAGGTGCTCTAACCAGCTGAGCTACAAGCCCGCAAAATTCTCATTTGCGATTGCAAAAGTAGAATATTTTTTAAGAATTACAATGAAATATGGAATAAATTTGAAATTAAATATAAGTCACTTATAATAAATCGATTACAGCTTGGGCTGTTGCCTTTATTGTTTTGTTGAGGATATGAAGCAGGCTTCGTCTTTTGAACAATATTTGAATAATCCGGGGGCAATAGATAGTTTTGGAAAAAAGAATAAGATGAAGACCGTTAAAAATATAATTTTTGATTTGGGGGGAGTAATAATAAATATTGACCCGTCACAAGTCAGAAAAAAACTCCTTGAGTTGCAGTTTGACCGCATAGATGATGCCCTTCAAAAGATGCATAAAGCTGATATTTTTAATCGATTTGAGACCGGGCAGCTGAGTCCGGGAGAATTCAGAATGCAAATTAAAACTTGTTTTGATCTACCAATCGAAGATTCTGTCATTGACGATGTTTGGAACAGCTTATTGTTGGATTTTCCGCAAGAGAATATCAGCCTGTTGAAAGAATTGAAACAGCACTACCGGCTGTATTTATTGAGCAATACCAATCGTATTCATTACAACTCCTATTCAAAGCAGTTGCAGGAGCAGAGGGCAACAAATTTCGGAGAGTTATTTGTCAAAGAATTTTATTCATTCCGAATGGGACTGCGAAAGCCCGGTGTTGAAATATACGAGCAAGTACTCATGGAAGCTGCATTAAACCCTTCGGAAACTTTATTTATTGACGATACGGAAGAAAATTTGGTTTCCCCTCGGCGTTTGGGCATTCAGACTAAACACATTCAACAAAATAGTGGATTAAGAACTATTTTTTGATAAAGCTTGTTGTGGAGTATAGTGCATTGAAAAATCAGAACTCCTGACCTATAATTTGATTATCAATAGATTACACCCTTTTGTTCGTAAACTGGGATTGTCGTATTTTGAATATTGAATATAGAACAAATTATTGCGATGTTCAATATTTTGCGACAATTTAAACTACGAAAGGTCAGGATCTCTGAAAATGCTGAAGACCCTTCAACTTTTCTGCTTATCTGTTTAGTTCCCCTGTGTCTTTCAATTAGGAACGTTGATTTTCGTTGAATACCCCGGTAAAAGCAATTTCTAAAAACCACTCTGAGTTTGTTTATCAATAGTTTTCATGCGATTTCCAAATATTTTCGGAAAAGTCGTATGAAAACGCAACGTTTATAAGCGTTGTTCAGTAAAAGGTCAAGTTTATTTATATTATGCTTAGGGTTTCCAATCGGCAAGAATAAATAAACCGTCGATATCCCGGTTCGGGCTATTATGCAAGTGTATAACCCTGTAATCAAATATGATGTATCGATGCATGTTGCAATTATGAACTGAACTCATCCACGAGTAAAGGAGTTGATTTTCAGAGGTATAGATTTGAAAGGAAATGTTTTGATTATAATTATTTTCAAAATCGTAAATTGGAAATTCTACCGGAGTATCAAAATACAGCGTATCGCCTAAGTTATAATTGGATAAATCAATAGTTTTGACATATGTAATATCTTGGTAAAGACTGTCACTGAATGTTGTTATTCTTGCATTGTATACAGAATCCTCAAGCAGAAGATCCGGGTCATCGGGAAAAACTAAGCCGTTAAGTTCAATGAGTGATGGTTTCGGGGGTATTTTTATATCTACACTACCTAAAACTCTTGTATTCCCTGCGTCTCCCACCGCTTCAACATGCACTATGCCGGGCTTGTGAAAATAATATGTTGGTTTATTATCGTAATAATACGAAACTTCGATTGAATCCGGAAAACTGTATTTTGTAACATATATTTCAGTATTATTGTTCGATTCAAGTTTAAAATCAATTTCAAGCGGACATACATCGTCGGACATTTTATATTGTATTTCACCGTATTCGATTTTGTTTTGTCTTTCGCAGGCCGATAAAATTACAATTAAAAATAATGAGATTGTGAATATTTTTGCCATGAGTTTCTATCTTAGATGGGTTTATTAAAATTCAAAATTATATCTTATGAAAGGAATTGCCGGGAATACACTCACTTTATCCATTCGGTTTTCCTGATCGTTGTATTCCAAGTAATACGCATTTAATCTGAAGTAGGCATTGTAAATTCCGAAGCTCAACGTTCTTTTTCCCCGTTTTTTTTGTTTTTCAAAATTAAAAGCGATATCCAACCGATGGTAGGCCGGCATACGGTATGAATTTCTTTTTTCAAAATTATATAAATAAAGTGAAGAATAATTATCAATTATTCCCTCAAGGTAATTTACAAATACTGAAGAAAACTTTGAACGAGCCAAAGTTGTGGCATTTCCTGTTCCGTACACCCAATTAGCACCGATATTAAATTTATTGGAAAAGTGGTGTGTTACGACTATGGAAAAATCATGAGTTCTGTCATATCTGTAGGGAAACCAATTTCCGAAATTCAAATTTTCAAATTGACGTTCACTGCGTGAGAGAGTGTAACCTATCCAACCTGTTGTTTTTCCTGTTTTCTTTTTAAAAAGAAGTTCAAAACCGTAGGCTCTTCCTTTACCGGCTTCAATTTTATCTTCCCAATTTCCTATGGCAGAATAAAAACTTGCTCCCTCTTGATATTCTATAAGGTTGTCCATGGTTTTAAAGTATGTTTCTGCACTGAAATCAAATTTGATATTTATGTTATAAAAAAAACCAAAAGCAATCTGCTCGGATTTTTGAGGCTTTACCTTATCTGTAACCGGTAACCATAAATCCGTGGGGAGCCCGACGGTTGAATTTGTTAAAAGATGAAGGTACTGAGCCATTCTTGAGTAGGATGTCTTAAGTGATATATTATTATTAATTAAAAAACGGAAAGAAATTCTGGGTTCAAAAGTCCCGTAAAATTTTTGATTGACATAAAATGCTGAATAACGTATGCCGATATTTGTTTTAATAAAGTCATTCCATTCAATATCATCTTGCAAATAAGCTGAGAATTCGTCTGAATGTATGTTTTTATTCCCGAAACTAAGGTTTACGGATTCAAGACTGTCAATATTACTTTTTACTTCTTGTATATTTACACCGGGGTTAAAAACATGATTAGTGTAGGATACACCGAATTTTATATAATTATCGTTATTCGGGATATAGTTAAAATCTGTCTTTAAAGAAATATCTTTAATCCCTGAATTGTATGAAAATTCTACTTCTTTAAATTCGTTTTCATAGCTTTCTTTATTTTTTTGGCCGGTGGAAAAATTAAAACTACTTCCTGTAAAGGTCGTATTGCTGAACAATTTATGATTAAACATATAGTTCCAGCGTAAAGCACCGGTTATGTTTTTCCAATGCAGAAAATTTTCAGATTTTCCGATCATATCACCTTCATTTTCGGTATATTTTGTATAGAACTTATCCTTTCCTGTATAAGTACTGAAGTACAAACGGCTTTTATCTGAAAACTTATGATTTATTTTTGTCGTGAAATCGTAAAAGAAATAGCCGGCATCAGTATCAGCATCGGCCATTTTAATAAAGGGTTTTGCCAGAATATCAATGTAAGTTCTACGGCCGGTTAAAATGAAGGAGGTTTTGTCTTTTTTTAGTGGACCTTCCAATGTAAATTTCGAGGATATTAAGCCCAAAGAAAATTCGCCTTTAAATTCTTTGGTATTCCCCTCTTTCATTCTTACATCAAGAATTGAAGAAATCCTACCACCGTATTGCGCCGGAAAGCCGCCTTTAATAAGCTTAACATTTTTGAGGGCATTTCCGTTAAAAATTGAAAAGAAACCAAATAAATGGTAAGCATTGTAAACCGTAACACCATCAAGTAAGATGGCATTTTGATCCGGTCCGCCACCTCTGACGTATAATCCGCTTGACCCTTCACTGCCCGAATGAACTCCGGGCATAAGTTGCAGGCTTTTAAGCACATCGGTTTCTCCTAAAAATACCGGTAATATTTTTATTGTTTTCATCGGAATTTCCAATGTGCTCATTTGTGAGCTTTTCACGCGATTCTTTGCTTTGTTTGCCGTAATTAGAACTTCATCAATAGTATTGTCGGGTTTTAGGCTGATATTAATTAATGTGTCTTGCTCGCTTCTAATTGAAATATGCTTTGTTTCATAGCCAATATACGAAATCTGAAGTTTTGTTATTTCATTTTTAACCGAAAAGCTGTAGAATCCATAATTATTTGTCAGTATGCCTTTATTTTGTGTTTTTGAAATAACACCGGCATTAATAAGCTTTTCTCCGGTATGTGCATCTTCTACAAAACCGCTTATTGTAGTTTGTCCGAAAACATTAAGTGAAACAGTAAACAAAAGAAAGTTTAAGAGGAAGAATTTTATTTTGGAGGGGGACATGAAGGTCTTATTTTTAAGGAGTATTTATTAAATCTGAACCCGGAATGAAAAGAGAATCTATAGCAGTAGAGTAGCCGCCGAAAATACCGAGGCCGTCTTCTACATTGCTGTAAATAAGTACAGGCTCTGTTATACCACTTGAGTACAATTCAAATATGTCATCAGTATGCTTTGGTGATTGAGCATTCACACTTTTACAAAAGGTGTAGAACTCCTCAGAAATAGAATGCAACTTGTATCTCAAGACAGCACCTTCTTCACGGTTCCAATAAGAAGACAAATTAGAAATTATCTCAAGTTCATAGGTTTGCCCATCAAACAGCTCATCATTAAAAGCAAAGATAATGTTATATCCGTGCTTAGGTTTATATTCATCAATTACCGGATCCGTAGACTGGCTGCCATTACTGTCAATATCATAAAACATGTAATAATTTTTCCCCGGGGGATCAGTAAATGAAATAAATATTTTATGTTGATATGCATGATAATAAACATAACTGAACCTCTCATAAGTAACAGTATCAATGGGAACCGTTTCCGGAACAATATCTTCTGCATGAACCGAGGGATAACCTTGGGCATGAACATCAACACTATATTTAGATCCAATTTTGGGGTAGATTTCAGAAATATATTCTGCATCAATTGTATGCTGCAATGTGTCAACCGGAACATTGTCTTCGTAGAGGTATACCTCTGCTTGTTTGAGATACTCCGGATTATCAGCTCTTCCGCCGTCCAGTACCGAATATTGGTTTTGCAGATATATTTTTATACAGCTGTCCGGCGAATATATACTGTTAAGAACGATTTTATCATCAATGTCCTCTAAGTCAATATCTGCGGGTGTACGACACGCATTAATAAGAAATGCGAGTCCGGTAATGAAAATTAATGGATATTTCATTTTATTAATTTTTAAAATATCCCATCATATCTTTAAAATTGATACGACGGGATATTGATATTCAGTTATTATTTTGCAGGTGTATCACTAATATGTAATTTTACTCCATAATCAAAAGCGTCCACCCATTCATTTTTTTCTTCATAATAATAGTATTCAGCTGTACCGCACTGTTCATCACTTTTCTTGAATACAATTTTATACCCCACATTACCTCCGGCAACCAAACCGGTTTTTTCAGTATTTTTTGCTTTATAGCCCAAATTAAAATCGAGTGTTAGGGTGCCCCAAGATCTGTCAAACTCAGATACTTTAAAGTTTATGCCCTCGTACCAACTGTCCGGTGTCCAATCATCAATTATTTTATAATTATAATCATAGGTTTGAAAATCGGAACGGGTATCAAACCAAAAATCCATTTTAGGTTTAGTTACAATAACCGAGTGCTCATCATTAGTTGAGACGAGGCCTATAGAAACCTCTATTTCAGGAGCTCCTTGTATCCAGCTTTCTATGTCATTTAATCTCCCAATCTCAATCATATCAATATATACATCGCATTCTGTTGAGATGTCTCTGTACGGAACACGAACAAAGTCATATTTATGATCAGATTCAAAACCATTACTACTTACCTGATAAGCCCTATATATTACCTTTTTTCCGTGGTACATTTCATTATCAATGTAATAGTGGGTATTATGGTCGAATTCGCCTATTAATTGATAGTCGCCATGAACATGTATGACACGTTTATAAATTTCGGTATGGTCAAACACATTTTGTCCGTTTGTCCAACGTAGTTCAATGTCATCATAAGTTTGCTGTATGGCATCAAATGATTCGAGAGCATTCGGAGCGAATGGAGCATTCTCTGTTGCAATGTTGGTTGCGCCAGAGTAAATATGTTCGCCGGCTTCAAGGTGGTATGCTTTAACATAATAAGAAAATGGTTGCCCCTGGTCGTTACTCGAAAAGTTATTATCAAAATATGTTACGTTATTCATTCCGGAGTTTATTGATAATACGGTAAACGAATTTTCATTAGGTCCCTTTCTGTAGATTTTATATCCAAAAGTATTCAATGCAGATGCTTGGGGGGATCTACTCCAGCTTAAAACAATATATGAGCCACTTGTCTCGGCACTCAGTGTTCCGGGTGTTGGCGTAGGCTGTGGATCATCAGGAATGGGTTTACTCTTTGAAGCTTTAACTCTCTCCACTCTTTCATTTAAACCGATTATTATTACCGGTTTATCAGGTTCGTTTTTTGTATCTATAGCTATTCTTTCTCCGTTAGGCAAATATCCCGTAATCGTTTCTGTTGTTTTTTCATCAAACTCGGCAGGAATGAAACCTACAATAGGTTTATAATTTTTTGAGTCCCATTTTTCACAATTTGACGGTATTGCTATTTGCAAGTAGGGATAGAGTTCCAGCAGGTTTTCGTAATACGCCTCGAAAGATACTTTGCTATTACTTAATTCTAAAAAATGACTTTTAAATAGTTTTTTGACGGTAAAATCGATTTTGTTCTCATTCTGTGATTTAATTGATTTTCTTGTTATATGGCTCACAATGACATCATAGTCTCCGTCAATCATTTTAAGAGCCTCATGTTTTAGTTCTTCTCTAAAGTCATTGTTTTCCAGTGAACTGCTTACTATTTTTGCAAATGTATTTACCTTTTCATTATACTCTTTTTCTTCAAAATTTAGTTTTGAATTTAACTGTTGAGGTTCCTTTTCGGCTGGGTTTATGGCTTTTTTTTCGCAAGAATTAAGAAATCCTGTTAATATAAATAGGATAAACGAAAAACTTAATACTTCATGTTTTAACTTATTCATGATAATTAGGTTTTAAAATTTGAAAAAAGAAATTTAAGTTATTTGACATATTTTGAAGGCTTATTATAAAGCACTCCGGTGAATCAAAGTCAGATAAATTTGTTTTTACAAATTTTTAAAAATCCATTTTGTCGTACGGTAAAAAATAAAAGAATACTCCCGGAGTTTTATAGTTTTTTTTCTCTCTCTCTCTCTACAGTTATAGGACGTATCGCTTTCATTTGGTTGTCATTTACCTACCAAAAGTATATGTTTTTTTATAAAGATGGGAATGTTAAATAACACACTCCTGTAGGGTACGTCTTGAGAAACTTTTGTCTTCCCTATGTTTTCGGTGAAGTGTGCAGAGCGAATTTAAAGTGCCTCTTCCGTTGAGATAACAGTAGATTCGACAGGGTTAAGGGCTTTATTGAAATTGGATATACGGTGTACACAACCCCATAAGCAGCGACTGTATTTCTCCTCAACGAAATTATATGAGAACTTGAAAATTTGATTGAAAAGTCAAATGACTTGAATGTTTGTAACGGTAAAATAATTGGTATATGACAATCTCTAAGTCATTACTTTTTTATGCTGTTACGCATTTTATATAACGGGTTATAAATTATCAAGTTATTAAATATCAGAGACTTGGTATTCTATTTTTTTTGAATTAGTTGCTACATTGCCATTCTATTCAGTTCATTTTCTTTTATGTTTAGAGATTTGAAAATTGTTTTTTGATGTTTTGACAATTTTGTAATTTGTAATTTT
>JAYEIA010000205.1:0-8170 GCA_034659855.1 Bacteroidota bacterium | reverse complement strand
AACAAACCCGAAAGTTGGAATATTATTGAGGTGGATTTGGGAGTGTTGGGAATATACTACTCCGCAGAGCAAACCACCGATGCAGCTTTTGGCAGTTATGCCGTAAAGCTGGAAACTCAATCAATTTTGGGTCAGCAGGATATGCCGGGTTATGTTGCCTTGGGAGAATTTGATCTGACTACTTTTATGCCATCCGGAGGTATTCCCTTCAACAGCCGACCTACGGCACTGAAATTCAGTTATAAATATGCCCCGCAGCCCAACGACAGCATGTTTGTTTTTGTATTGCTTACTAAGTGGAATACAGCTGATCAACAAAGAGATACGATAGGCGGAACCATGTATTCTTCTTCTGAGGAAATTACGGATTACACGCTGACCGAACTTCCGATTTTCTATCAATCGGTTGAGCTGCCGGATACAATTAATGTAGGATTTGTATCTTCGGCCAGTACTCCTGTACCCGGGAGTACAATGTTTGTAGATTCCGTGGAGATGAATTATGATTTAGCGGTATATCCTACAGTTGCATTGCCTGCTTCAAATGTGAGCTCAAATTTTTTTACCGCCTCCTGGATGCCGATTGCATACTGCACCGGTTATATTTTAGATGTCGCTTTTGACAGTAATTTTTCGGACTATCTTCCGGGGTATGAGCACCTTACATTATCGGATTCTCCTTTTGAAACCACACACAATGTAGTTCTTCTTGAACCCTCTAAATATTATTACCGCATAAAAGTTATTTACGGCCAAGAAGAAAGTGTATACTCAAATATAGTATCGGTTGCTATGCCTACTGAGGCTGAAGAGGCTACAGAGATTGGACCAACCGGTTTTAGAGCCAATTGGTTCAATGTTTCCAATGCCGATTTATATTTACTCGATGTTTGTTTAGGAACCGATTTTAATAATTTAGTTCCCGGATACTCCGAATTACCGGTTGGCATAGAATCATCGTATTTGATTAGTGGTTTGGACGGTTCACAAGAATATTCCTACCGTCTGAAAACGATTTACGGTAATGATACCTCAATAGTATCTAATGTCATTTCGACAGAAACGACTGCTACAGCCATCAATAATGTTCAAGAACCGGAACTGAGGCTCTCGGTAAAAAACGAAACGGTCTCGGTATATGTAAACAATATATTTCTTCCGGCGATACTTCGGGTTTATAATATTTCGGGGAAATTGATAACGGAAAGACCATTAAATTCAGAAACCGAAACGGTCATTTTTTCCCACAGCGGTATTTATATTTTTGAACTAAAAACCGAAACCAAAACTTTCAGAAAAAAAGTTTTGCTTAACTGAGATTGAGAGGGTATTTGCTTAAGCGTATGAGCTGGTGTAAGTTGTGTTCTTTAAATGGGTGGGTTTTGTTTTTTCGTTACAGCTAATTTGACAGTTTTTAATAAATTACTATAAATGAATATTGTTTGAAACCGGCTAAAAAAAAAGCAATTTTTGTGAAACCATTTTTTAAAAATAAATAATCAGCAGTAGTTAAGTCTTAAATTTATAAATCCATTCTATGTTAAATATAGCTTTATTCGGACCGCCCGGGGCAGGGAAAGGGACTCAATCAAAATTTTTAATTCAGAAATATAATCTGTTTTATATTTCTACCGGAGATATTTTAAGGAAAGAGCTTAAAGAAGAATCAGTGCTCGGACTGCAGGCAAAAAACATCATTGAGGCCGGCGGTTTGGTTTCCGATGAAATTATTGTTCAGATTATTGAGAAAACCATTACAGATAATTCCGATGCTCGGGGTTTCTTGTTTGACGGCTTCCCCAGAACATTTGTACAGGCCTACATTCTTGAGGGATTAATGATTAAGCTAAATTCAAAACTGAACATTCTTATCAGTATTGAGGTTTCCGAGGAGGAATCTGTTAAGAGACTACTGAAAAGGGGGTTGGACTCCGGTAGATCTGATGACAATGAGGAGGTTATAAAAAATCGACTGAAAGAGTATTATAAAAAAACATTGCCGGTACTTGATTTCTATAAAGAAAAAGGAAATTTTACGGCTGTGAACGGGCTACAGTCTGTTAAAGATGTGAACACAGAGATAGAACAAGTCATTGATAATTTGAAAAAGAGTAAGCTTGTTAATATTATTATGTTTGGGTACCCGGGTTCGGGTCGAGGAACGCTCGGAAAAGCGGCTACTGAAAAATACGGATTAGAATTTATTGCAACCGGAGCCATGTTGGAGTCCGAAATTAAAAACAATACAGCGATAGGAAAGCAGATTTTGGATATGTACGAAAACGGAGAACTTGTACCCGACGAAATTGTAATAAAACTGCTGGAGAAACGGCTCGACGAATCAAAAAATGCGAAAGGCTTTATCTTTAAAGGATATCCGCGAACCTTGGTGCAATCCTATATCCTTGATGAGATACTGCAAAGGCGAAATACAGCCATAGACAAAGTGTATGATGTGGACGTTGAAACCTTGGAGTTGGTTGACCGATTGGATAAACGATCTCGTACAGATAAAAGGATGCCTTACGATTCAAGTACGACAAGAATTGTAAAACGCCTGAAGGCACATAAAGAAAAAACATTGCCGGTCATTAAAAAGTATGAAGAATCACATAGTTTTTCAGTTATCAACGGCATGGATACCTTTGAAAATGTATTTAATGCTTTATGTTCCGATATTGAAAAAACATTCAAGAATATAGGATAGTGTAATTACTATAATACTCTTGTTGGCATTCATTGAACAAAGCAGCCGGACCACTATAACAAATTAAAAAATAATTTAACTTAGGACCGGTAATTACAGACTATATGAAGTTTAAATATGAATAAGGAAAAAATATCCATACGTTTTTTGATGACCGTGAAGTGCGTGCAGTTTGGGATGAGCAAAATGATAAGTGGTGGTTTTCTGTTTTGGATATTGTTGCTGTTCTTAATGACCAAGACGACTACACTAAAACTCGCAACTATTGGAAATATCTTAAAGCCAAATTGAAGAAAGAAAAAAGTCAAGTGGTTAGTGCTACTACCCGGTTGAAAATTCTCGCACCGGATGGTAAGAAGCGTTTAGCTGATATGTTGGATTACAACGGCATAATTGCATTAGGTAAAGAGTTTCCCGGTAAAAAAGCAAACCGATTTATTGAATGGTTTACATATAGTGATGATAGCATAGACGAAAAAAGCAAAACAAAAGCTTATGCAATGTTTGAAAGTTCTTTTGTCAACAGCATAGAAGTTGGTACAACTAAAGGATTGCAACAAATACACGGTTATTTATTTGGTGGATTGTATGATTTTGCAGGACAAATTAGACAAAAAAACATATCTAAAGGAGGTTTTCAGTTTGCCGTATCACACTTTTTAGGGAACACATTAAAGCAAATAGAATTAATGCCGGAAACAACATTTGAGGAAGTTGTCGATAAATATGTGGAAATGAATATCGCTCACCCTTTTATGGAGGGTAATGGTAGAAGTGCGAGGATATGGCTGGATTTAATGCTAAAAAAGAATCTCAAAAAATGTGTAGATTGGAGTAAAATAAGCAAACAGGATTATATGAATTCAATGATGTTGAGTCCAACAAAAAGTGGTGTTCTGAAAACACTTTTGGAAAATGCACGTACAACTAAAATAAATGACCGAGAAATGTATATGAAAGGTATTGACTACTCATATTACTACGAAGAAAATGATTAAAAGACGGACAGAAAATATAGGACATAAAACAACAAATCGTCAACAATGTATATACAAAATAGGTAAAACAGTAGTAATTTCAAGGGTTGTATCCCACTTCAAAATAGTAAGGGTTTGAAAAGTTTGAAGCCCGCAATGGCTTACTTTGCATATACTCAACGTTTCTTCAGGCCACTCATAGTTAATTCATCATTTACTTTTTCAAAGCCGCTTTAGAGAACCTAAAATCATCAATAGTTTGATTAAACTTGATGTCTGAAATTTTTATTTCGGTTCCCTTGCCCTGTTTGAGCATATCTTTATACAGAATTGTCATGGGAAACCATCGCCCGTTGATTCTTTTGATGTCGGATAAGGTCGTGCGTTTAAGAAGTTTTCCGCTTTTTGCAAACAGGTCTTCTCTTAAAGGAACATAACGTTCTTTGTCTATCCATAATTTTCGGGAATGATAGGCGATGTCGTCAGTATTGGCTGTGAGCTTGAGGATATACACCGGCCGGCCGTTATAGCTTTCAATCTTTTCAATTTTGCTGTCATAAACCTCATGTAATTTTCGGTCATCCATCATGTCTTCATAAGAAAGGTCGGACCCCATGACGGATTGTCGCAACATATGCCCCGAAATTAGCAGGGTGCGGTCTGTTCCCGGAGAATATATCCATAATTTATCTTCCAATTTGAGCATTTTTGTTCCCTTTTCTCTGGAGGGAGCCAAATACTCCGTGAATGATTTTTTGCTTCCGACCGAATAGGTGACGGAGCTTAAGGTTCTGCTTCTTCGTTTGCCGTGGATTGTCATCGACGATTTCACAATTTGATTTTTTGCCGACATATTGGCATCCACATTCTGAATGATTTGGTCGGCGGTTTGAGCCGACAGTCCGGAGCTTATCAACCAAAGACTTATTATTGCAATGTATTTCATATATTATATTTTCGGGTTAAACTTCGAGTTCTTTAAATAATCGTGCTGTTTTTCTTTTGAAAATCGCATATCCTGCCAAAGCATTTCCCAAAACCATGGCAAAAAGCCCGGGTATGAATCCGATATAATAGAGTTCGGGGGTAACTTTTGCACGATAAATCGGCGGCAACATCATGTCAATATCATTCATCAGGGCACTAAAGTCGATGCCGTATTTTTGAAGGTACAAGCATAGCCCGACCCCTAAAATTGTTCCTGTAATTGAACCGATAATGCCGATAAGTACCGCTTCATAAATAATTGTTTTGTAAATATGCCCTTTACTTTCTCCCAATGCCAGCCGAATACCGTATTCGGTATAGCGTCGCAGCCCGCCGAGAAGCCCGGTGTTCCACAGTACAACCGACATGGCCAGTATAAAAATGGTAATCATTACGGAACTTATGCTTTCCGAGCGTTCCAGTAATGACTTTAAATTGTCTTGGTCGCTGAGTTTGAGCATCAGGGGTGAAAATTCGTCACTTTCTACACTGTATTTATTGTTAAATGAGGTTTTTAGTGAGTCGGCTCTCAATTCTCCGTAGGGCTTATTTTTGAAATAGCCCAAAATTTCGCTTGCCGCATTCTCCATGTCCAAAGCTTTTTGAGCATCCTTGATATCAACAAGAATGGCTCCTTTGTCTAAAGCTGTGATTCCGAAACTTATTGTTCCCGAAACCGAAAAGGTCTCCAGCATCATGCTGCCGAACATGGTAGAACCGAAGATACTGACTTGGTCTCCGACTTTGACATCAAATCGCTCGGCAAAATCATCACTGATTAGTGCTTGGCCTCTTTTTTTGGGCAAGCTGCCTTTTTTTAGGGCATTTTTGATGTTCATTCGTTCGATTTCTTTGCTGTCGTCCGAAAGAAAATCTATGGCTTTACCGTAAGCCGGGCCTTGGGCTCGAGTTTCTCCGTTGTCGTCGGGGATATCGAGCAGGCCGCCAAATTGAATACGTTTTACCCAGTTCATATTCGGGTACTCTTTGTTGAGTTTTCGGCTCAGTTCGTCAACGTTCATCAAAGCCAAATCATTGGGCGTTTGCTCTTTGTTTTCGGCATAAGAACGAGTCATTATTTTCACATGACCGGTTTTGAAATTGGCATTCAAATCTATCATATCATTAAAAATCCCTTTCATCCAACCGCTCATAAAAACTGTCAAAAATACACCGATGGAAATAACGATCACCGGCAGTAAGCTTCGGCTGCGGTCTCTTAATATGCCTTTAAATAAGAATTTTATCATGGGTTTAGTCTTTTATAGTTTGCACTCTGTCACAGTTGATTCTGAAAAGAAGTATTTCAAATGTGAAAATTTATTGAGTTTTCCCTTTTATTGCATCCGTAGGTTTCATTTTTGAGATTTTGCGAGACGGAATATAGCTGACAATAGTAGCAGAAATAACAATCAACAGAATGGAGCTCACAATAAGACTCATGCTGTAGTACGGATAAATTGTATCAGCTATTGTAATTCCCATATCGTCAGTTCCTTTTCCCATGGGAATGCCGGTTGTGTCGAGCCACAAAAATAA
Source organism: Bacteroidota bacterium (assembly GCA_034659855.1). Taxonomy (GTDB): domain Bacteria; phylum Bacteroidota; class Bacteroidia; order Bacteroidales; family JAADGE01; genus JAYEIA01. The sequence continues at coordinate 1,960 of JAYEIA010000205.1, read as the reverse complement.
AGGAATACCGTATAATGCTCCGAGAATTGCTGCCAAGATGCTGTGCGTGCTTCCTTCCACGGTAAAAATGCCGACGACTTGGCGGCGAGTCATTCCTAAAGCAATATATGTGCCTATTTCTTTTCTTCTTCTGAAAATGGATAACACTTGAGTGTCAAATATAGCCAGTAAAGCAATGATAAGTAATGAACCGCTGAGTACCATACCGCCTACTTTTTTTGATTGAATGAGACTGTCAAATTCTTTAAGTAAAAAATTGGTGCTTTTAAATTCCCAATCCTCAATTTTTCCTAAATCCGCACGGGCAGAAGTCAGTATTGATGCTTGATTTTCCATGCCTTTCATTTTCTGCAAAACAGAAATGGGCAAATACATTTGTCCATTGTCAATGGCCGGGACAATGGTTTCAAAAACAGCAGCTATTTTTATTTCCACAGCATCAAACATGCCGTTTTTGTCGCGCCACCTCAGCAGTACAAAATCTCCTTTTTTTAAATGCGTATCTTTGGCCATGCGAGCACCAATAATGGCAGACTTGCCGTCGTTCAGGCTGTCGAGAGTCGCCGTAGGAAGTTTCAAAATGGTTTGTTCGGGCTCTACACCTTTTAGTAAAACGGATTGAATGCGTCCGTCAGGATATATGCTTGCCTGAGAAAGCAGAGTGGGGGTGAGCTTTCCTTCTTTGATGAATTTCAGTACTTTGTCGCTCATTTTTTGGTGTGAATCCTGAATGGTATAATGGTCGTATTTGTCGTATTTAGGATGCCAATATTGCCCCTCGGCAATTTGCCAGGCTTTGGTGTCGTGTCGGCCCTGTCTGTTCCAGCCGTCTATCATGCCGTTGTAAAAAATAAGTAATACAAAAGCAAAAGACAGCACGGAAACGTTGAGCCAGGTTCTGAGACCGGCTCCCAATAAGTTTTTAAAAGCTAATTTTATGGCTATCATAACCTGTTATTTTATGTCATTTATAAAGTTAATACCTAAATTGAGCGATTATGAATAAAGAGAAATGCCAATATTTTGAGAACAAAAGCTTTACAAAAAAATTGAGTACACCAAACAGGTGCATGATGTTTTTTTGTAATGTCTTTTGGCTCAACGGCGAAGCCCTCATAAACACCTTATTAAATTATTTCAAAATTAGTGAATAAAAGGTTGGTGCTTATCGAAGTTCATAATCACTCATTTTAGATAATAGTTTATGCTATTTTAATGATTTATCCTATATAAAATACCATATCCATTAATCGGTTAATAATTTGATTTTCACAAAGACTGTATTTGCTGAATAGCAAAGTATTGTATCATTATATCATTAAATAATTAAACCATTTAAAGTATAACTATTGTTTCGGTTCTAATTTTCGTTTGTCGCCGGCTTATTTATGACATCGCTGTCCACCTTGCCGTCAAATAAGGTAACCGTACGCTCAAGGTATTGCATCACCTTTTCGTCGTGAGAAGCAAAAATAAAGGTAACATTTAACTCCTTGTTCAGCTCTTTCATGGTTTTGAGAATATGGTGCGAATTTTTTGCATCTAAGTTGGCTGTGGGCTCATCGGCCAATACGATTTCAGGTTTTTTGACCATGGAGCGTGCAATGGCAACTCTTTGGCATTCTCCGCCCGAGAGCATATTGGGTTTGGATTTTATTTTATCGGTGAGTCCGACCCATTCTAAGGCTTCGAGAACTGCTTTTCGTCGTTCCGAAGCTTTCATTTTCTGCAAAAGCAGGGCAAATTCTACATTTTCATAAACAGTGTAAACAGGCAGTAAATTATAGGTTTGAAAAATAAATCCGATGTGTTTGTTTCTCAGAGCAGCCGACTGTTTGTGTGTCATAAAACAAACTATCACTACACAATATAGCTGTTCAAATGGTGCATTGATACAATCAATTGTCTCAAAAAGAGATATGAAAGTTGGAAAATACAATGTTATATTGGATGTAAATAG
>JAYEIA010000204.1:0-8229 GCA_034659855.1 Bacteroidota bacterium | reverse complement strand
CCTGTGTGGTGAAAACACCACACAGGATTTAGTCGGATACAAATTCCTGTCAGGTGCAGAATATTAATTTTTATAACCTTATTGACAAAACGCAATTTAATATAACGTTTATTATATAAAGTTAAAGTGTTAAAAATAAGAGTTTTAAGTTAATTGTGAAATGATTTGTAAAACCCTAATAATTAAGCATATAGCTTGTTTTGTAAAAACAAAACATACTTTTTAGACCGGATATTCTTATTATTAACACAATTCTGTTTTCGTATTTACAAGACTTTCCAAAAACGGTATTTTCGGAGTGGACTCAACGATTAATAATTTGACTTTTACAACGCGTGTATTTGTTGAATAGCAAGGTATTATATCATTAAATAATTAAATCATTTAAAGTATCATCTCCTTCAGGAATAAGGTAGTTTTTAAAACAAAGGGCAACTAAAGCCGTACCGAATGTTTTGTCGGGCGTAAAACTTTCAATATATGTTTCGGGCTCACCCAAATTAAATTGCTCTGAGAATCCATGTTCAAATATTTCGAGTAATCCTTCCGAAAGTCTGCGGGAAGCATCCTGTTTATCCATGCCGCCTTCATACTCACAAACAAGTCCTCCGGCTCGTTCCGACGTGTTCTTGCCGTATAGCCAAGCGAATGTAATTCCGGCTGTTAAGCGCTCTCCGGTTTTTCCGTCTGCCTGTGCCATTATCACTTCCATCACCTCGCCGTGAACCGGGGCCGAATATTCTGTCAACCGGGCTGTTGCCGGCAACACCGAAGAATATTTCATGATGTTAGCCGCAGCTATTCCGGCTTGGTTAAGGGCAATGTGAAATGAACCTACTTTTGCCGACAACTCACTTTCTCCTTTACCTTTAGTAATAAAAAACTCGTGAGGTATGCGATTATTCACTTTTGTAAATCTCATTAGAACAAGGTCATTTATTTATGGGTTGCAAAATTAATCAATTCCTGCTATGTTAAATAATTATTTTGTAAAATTAGTAAGTGGTAGATTCAACCAATAAATAACCTTACGGAGATATATGATGATTTTACTTCGGAGCTTTCTTGTACAGAATAACGGCAACAACAGCGAAAAGAATATTTGGTATCCATGCCGACAATATTGGAGAGAGGTTTCCTTTAAGCGAAAACTGTGCTGATATTTGCATAAAAAATATATAAGCAAAACTAATAAGCAACCCTATTCCTAAATTAAGACCGGTACCCCCGCGAGATTTTTTTGAAGCAACAGAAACTCCGATTAGTGTGAGAATAAAACTTGAAAAAGGGAAAGCCATTCGCTGGTATTTCTCCAATATATAGGCATTGGTATCTGTTTCCCCTCGCAATTGTTTATCGGCAATCAATTCATTTAATTCATAATAGTTAAGTGTCATTTTATCCGTCTCTCGGCGCTTAAAATCTTCGGGGGTTACTTTCAAAACGGTATCTTTTAATACGCCGGTTTTAAGTATTTCTCCGGACTTTGTAAATATTCTTTCTCTGTAATTTCGAATTTCCCAATACCCGCTGTCTTCTTTCCAACGTATCATTTTTGCCATTAATTTGGATTGCAATTTTTTTCCGTCAAATTGCTCAATGGAAAACTTATAGCCGGTATTTGTGAGGGTTTTAAAACTTTCCATATAAATAAAAACGCCGGGTTCAATTTGTTTATGAATATTCCTCTCATTGTTGTAATATCTTCCGTTGACATAAGTATTTTCAAAATCTAAACGAACGGTATTGGCCGACGGAATGATAAAATTACTCAATATAAATGAAAAAACAGCGAGAATAAAAGCCGATACAAAATAGGGGTACATCAAGCGTTTAAAACTTACCCCTCCGCTCAACATGGCAATAATTTCAGATTGTCCGGCCATCTTGGAAGTAAAAAAAACAACCGAGATAAATATAAACAAGAACATGAAAAGGTTTGTATAGAACGGTATAAAATTCATATAATAATCAAAAACTATAGCTTCCAACGGGGCTTTTTTGGCTATAAAATCATCCATTTTTTCAGTCAGGTCAATGACTATTGCCAAACTGATAATCAGAATAATTGAAAATATGAACGTAGATAAAAATTTCTTTATTATATAGCGATCAAGCAATTTCATTTTTTGTTCTTAATTTATGGACAAAGAAACAATTTTTCAGTAAGTAAATCAAAAGTAGTATTTATTTACATATTATAAAATTCTTCATTAAATTTGCACCCAAATTAGATATCCATAAAAACAAGGACAATATGATAATTTCCAAAACAAGTAGTATTGAAGAATTGGTTGACGATTACAGCTTTGCCGTAAAATATTTATCGGAAAAAGGAATTCGTTGCATAGTCTGCGGAGAACCCATATGGGGCACTCTTGAAGAAGCCTGTGAAGAGAAAGGGTTCTCTGATGAAGAAATTGATGAGTTTGTAACAGAAATGAATCAACTGGCCAAAGCGCCCAAAGAAAAAGAAAATGAAAATGAAAACATCCCTTCAATAAATACTAAAAAGATTAACTGATATTAAACGGGTTTTATGCCCAAACACAGATAAAATGATTTGTACATTTTGCTTGAGCAATATACTGATATTTTACGTAAACCGGTCAATATAAATCTGTCAGGCTTTCGGTACAACTCAAAAAAAATTAAATACGATGAAAACAAAGAAAACAGAAAGTTTCAAACTAAATCATCCCAAAGAAGCTATTGAGGCTATTAAAGCCGGAGAAATTGTAATAGTAGTAGATGATGAAGACAGAGAAAATGAAGGCGATTTCATCACTTCATCGGAACTTATTACACCCGAGAAAGTTAACTTTATGGCAAAACACGGCAGAGGCTTAATATGTGCCTCTGTGGATGAGAAACGTTGCGATGAGTTAGGCTTGGACCTTATGGTCGGCAAAGGAAAAAACACCTCACTGCACGAAACCCCTTTTACAATCTCTGTAGATTTAATTGGGAAAGGCTGTACAACCGGTATTTCTGCATCTGACCGATCAAAAACAATAAAGGCCCTCACGGAAGAGGAAACCAAAGAAAGTGATTTGGGAAAGCCGGGACATATTTTTCCGCTTAAAGCAAAAGCTCAAGGCGTTTTAAGGCGAGCCGGTCACACGGAAGCAGCCCTGGACTTAACAAGACTTGCAGGACTCAAGCCCGGCGGTACTTTGGTTGAGATAATGAACGAAGACGGCACTATGGCTCGATTGCCTGAATTGGGTAAAGTTGCCGACCGATTTAATCTCAAATTAATCACCATAAAAGATCTTATCGCCTACAGACTGAAAACAGAATCTACCATTGAACGCGGCGTAAAAGTAGCTATGCCGACCAGTTACGGGAATTTTGAACTCATACCATACAGACAAACTTCAAACGGCATGGAACACTCTGCGCTTATTAAAGGAAGCTGGACTGAAGACGAAGCGGTAACGGTAAGAGTTCATTCATCCTGCGTTACGGGTGATATATTCGGATCCAAACGTTGCGATTGCGGCGACCAACTCCATTTGGCCATGCAAAAAGTTGATAAAATCGGGAAAGGCCTTGTTCTATACATGAATCAAGAAGGGCGTGGTATTGGATATTTCAATAAAATAAAAACTTACAAACTGCAGGAGGAAGGCTATGATACTGTGGAAGCAAATCACAAGCTCGGATTCAAAGATGATGAAAGAGATTATGGCGTGGGAGCTCAAATACTGAGAGACCTCGGTATTAGAAAAATAAAGCTCTTGACCAACAATCCCGTCAAAAGAGCCGGGCTGGAGGGTTACGGACTTGAAATTGTTGAAACTGTTCCGCTGGAGGTCGAGTACAACAAGCACAACAAATTTTACATGAAAACCAAAAAAGTTAAGATGGGACATGATTTACACAAAATATGAGTTAAGGAACTGAAAACAAATAACCACTCCTTTTATGCTTGTTCTTTTGCTTTTTATCTTCTTTGAAAAAGTCTTTTAATAGAACCACTATTGGCAGATTTTTCAACTTGCTAAAAAACAAAATAACTACGCCTAAAAGAAGCGTTTATTTATATACAGTTCCTAAGTAATGATACAATTATTTAATGGTATAATGATACAATGCCTTGCTATTCAACAAATACACGCTTTGTAAGAGTCAAATTAAGCACTAAGTGCTATTTATTGTTGCTTACGCAATTCTGTAAAATTAATATATTCAACAAGATATTGAATTACTAATACCTAAATTGAGCGATTATGAATAAAGAGAAGTGCCAATATTTTGAGAACAAAAGCTTTACAAAAAAATTGAGTGCAGCAAATTGGTGCATGATGTTTTTTTGTAATGTCTTTTGGCTCAATAGATTGGTGCTTATCAAAGTTCATAATCGTTCATTCTATGTAATATACAATTAATTTTGCATGATTACTTATTAACTGTTTAAAGTATATAAAATTGAATAATACTAACTTCTGAATTTTAAACGATGAAAATCACCAAACAAACACTTCTTTATTTTATTGTATTCTTTGCGGGCTTTTCATTTTTAATTTATGAAGTGAGTTGGAATCGATATCTGTCACTAATATTAGGAAATACCGTTACTGCATCAACCCTTGTTTTGGCGGCCTTTATGGGCGGCTTTGGTTTGGGTGCCTATTTTTTGGGGGCTAAAGCTGATGTATTTATTAAGACCAAACGGTTATTATCCATAGAGCTGGCCGGAATCGGTATTTTCAGCGGATTAAATTTTCTGATTTTTGATAAAGGATTTCAGTTTTTTTTCGGACAGTTCTCAAACATTACGACTGCAAATATTACCATTTTTTCCGTTTCGTTTCTTTTGCTTCTAATTCCGGCCTTTTTCATGGGAGGTATTATTCCCGCAGTTACAAAGTTAAGCTCAAGCAACACAGCAAACTCAGACAAAACACTGGCCGCCGTATACTCTCTGGAGACCATGGGAAGTGCCCTTGGCGGACTGTTTGCCGGTTTTATCTTATTGGGCGGAATTGGGCAAACAGCAACCATGTGGCTTGCCTTTTTTATCAATATACTTTTGGCTGTGATTCTTTTATTTTCAGGAAAATTTACAATCCTAAGAGAGAATAAAACAGCAAAACCCGGTAACGTCAATCAAACCGACACATTTATCTCAAAGTTGATTGTTTTCTTTACCGGCTTCAGTGTATTGGCTCTTCAAATAATATGGATACGAGTATTTAAAACCTATTTTACAAATACAGGTTATACCTTTGCTCTGATTACGGCCTGGGTAATTTTGGGCTTATCATTCGGGAGTTACCTTTATAGAAGACGTGCCGCAGAAAGAAAAAACAATGCAATTCGTATTCTGCGTTCTCTTATTTTGCTTAGTTTATTGGCATTATTGGGCTTAGCCGTTTTGAGTAATTTGCCTGAAATTCTCATGGCTCCCTTTAAGCAATTTTCTGAAAATGCTTATTTCCGATTATTAGGCATCCCGGTTTCAGCCTCGTTAATAATCAGCTTTCCGGTAGCAACGGTTTCAGGATATATATTCCCATTAGCTTATGATATGCAAGCCGACAAATCCGGGCATATCAGCAAAAGCATAGGAAAAGTTCTCATGGTAAATACCTTGGGCTCTGTACTCGGCCCTCTAATTGCCGCTTTTATTTTTATTCCGGTTTTGGGTGTGGGGAAATCTGTTTTAGCCATTGCGTTCTTATTATTTTTAGTTGGTGGGTATGTCGCTGTAAAAATCAAAGATTATCAAAAAATAAAACCATACAGGAATATTTTACCGGGGATTTCAGCATTGCTTTTGGCAGGAATTATTTTCTCTTCTCCGATACAGTTTGTCCCGCCCTCAGTAAAACTCTCAGACAAAAAAATTCTGTCGTACAATGAAACCACGGAAGGCACTATAATTGTTGCCGACAGAGGGGGAAAAGGAATTTTCGGGAAAAACACTTATGTAAACAACAGTTCTGTCATCGGTTCAAATTACGATGCAATTAAAGCGGTAAAAATGGTAGGACATATACCGTTTTTTGCCGGACTGAAAGCCAAAAAAGTTTTGGTCATAGGCTTTGGCATAGGAGTGACAACATCAGCCATTGCCTCTCATCCGGAAGTGGAGCAAATTGATGGTGTTGAACTGGTTCCGGGTTTAGTCAAATCATCAAGTTACTATACAGATTTTAACCAAAACATACGCCGCGATAAACGGCTCAACATAATTCCCGGTGACGGAAGACATTTTTTAAGATTGACCGACAAAACTTATGATCTTATCTCATGCGATCCGACCCACCCGGTTTTAGGCTCAGGAAATCTTTACACGCAGGATTACTTCCAAAATGTGTACGACCACCTGAATCCCAATGGAATGACATCGGAATATTTACCTTTACATAAACTCCGCAAAAAAGATTTGCTGGGTATAATAAAAACGTTTCACTCGGTATTTCCGAACTCTTCAGTATGGCTCGGGCAGTATCATGCTATTCTGTTCGGAAAAAAAGGCAAAGGGAAAATTGATTTTTCAACATGGCAGAGCAATATTTATGCCCAACCCAAAGATGATTTCTTTTATTTAGATCCCTATCATACGGCAGCCTGCATGGTTATGGACAAGGAATTAATCAACAAGCTTCCTGCTGATATAGAAATTAATACAGACAATCTTAATTATACGGAATTCTTTTCCTTTGATTGTTTTGACGATTCCAATTTATATAATAATCTCAAGTACTTATCAGACAATCGCTGTGCGGTGTCTCAAGTTTTTAATAATATTCCCGACGAAGCTCGCATGAACCAATACGTGGCCGGAAATAAAGCCCTTACAGAAAGCTTATATTATTCGCTGAGCGGAAAAAAACAACCGGCAGTAAAAGCCTTGCAAAAGGCTTGTTTAATAAATCCGGAAGACAAAGAATTTCCGTTTTTACTTAAATTGTATTACGGAAACCGATAACAGGCATTTTATCTGGCCAAATGAATGCTTCCTTTCTCCTCCCACTCTTTGCCGTCTTTGCCTGTGCCTTTAAAAACAAAGAAATATACGCCGGGAGAGGCTTTAAGATTTGTCAAGGACATTCTGCCGTCCCAACCGGCTTTCGCCTCGTCTTCATCGGAGGTTGAAAAAACGTTTTGTCCCCAACGAGAATAAACCGAAAAATTAAAATCTTCCATGCCCTCAATATCAAGTGTCAAAATATCATTAATCCCGTTATCATCCGGAGAGAAAAAATTCGGAACCGTCAATTGAGAGGGTTCCACGGATACCTCTATGGTAGCAGTATCAGTATCTGTACAGTCTTTGTTATCCGTTGCCGTCAGCACAATTTCATAGGTTCCTTTTTCCATATATGTATGGGTTACCTCTTGTCCGGCAAGATCGGGAGTGTCATCTCCAAGCTCCCAAGAATTTATTTCAGCCCAAGGTGTATCGCTCGCTAAGGATACATCCAATTCGGCTTGACCGCTTTCCGGCTCCACCGTCATTACCGGCTTTTCTACAGGAAGCCCGACAATCGTATCTGTTTTGCATCCCCAATTGGTGAATACGATATAATTATACGGATTATTACCGTAGGTTTCGGGAGTTGCCAAGGCAATTCCTTTTACTCCGCCGTTTTCCAAGGTCTGAATTTGCGTTACCGGGTTTCCCGCACCGGTCCATACCCCGGTGTAGCTCAATAAGGTATCAGCATAGGTCCACAAAGGGGGTTCAATACTTTCCGAAAATATTATTTCTTGCGAAAAGACAAAACCGTCATCATCCGGGGTATTATCCGTAAGCGTAATCGTCCATTCTCCATTCAACGGGCAACCCACAAAAGCATCAAAACTATCTTCCGGCGAATAATCAGCTTCGGGAATAGGGTTATCAACAGCATCATTCATTATACCGTTCACAGAAGATGCGCTCCAATAATAAAGCCAGCCGGTACCGGATTCAGGGTCAGGGTCTTCAACGGGTACGCCTAAGTCTGCATGATTGCTTGCCGAAAAATCTTTTAAAAGTACGGTGGTACCGTTGGGGCAACTCATGGAAACACTAACCTGCCCCATGTCGGAATGCTCCAATTCAATACCCACAGAATCAATACCACCGGCACTGTACAAAGCGTCTGTAGCAAATTCGTCAAACAGAAAGCTTACCGAATAGTCGGATTCATCATCAAAGTACAAAGGAATAACATTTTCAAGGGTATCGTTTACGTTATCTTCCCATAAAAAAGGATAGCCGATGCCTGT
>JAYEIA010000203.1:19292-28481 GCA_034659855.1 Bacteroidota bacterium | reverse complement strand
GGAAAATTCTGCAAAGCTAAATATTCAAGCAAAAGCAGAACTTGAAAACTTATTAATTCTTTTGCATGAAAATGATGACGTCAGTTTTAAAATTATAGGACATGCCGACGGGCGAGAAGCTTTAAATACAGCTAATGCAAAATTATCTGAAAACAGGGCTTTGGCGGTTTCTGCATTTTTGACCAAAGCCGGAATCAAAAAGAGTAGAATTTCTCAGATTGAAGGAGCAGGAAACAAAGCACCGAAAATTACGGAAGTAAACAGCAGAACACGCTCAGTAAACCGTAGAGTTGAAATTATTATTACTAATTTTTAAAACCGAGTGATAAAATTTCACAAATAAAACAATTGAGAATTACTGCTTTGTTGTTTTTTTTTTATATTTTTGATTTAAATAATATTCTAATCCGAGTGCTATGAATAAGATATACAGAAAACAAACCAAAAACACCCCTTTTGTAAATTTAGATGCCGAGAATTTGAAATTTGAGATTTCAGGTGTATCCTTTTCCGAAGATATTGCTGAGTTCTACAAACCCATTCTTCAATGGGTGGATGACTATATCCCCAGAATAGAAGGACAACTAAACTGCAAATTCCACTTTGATGTATTAAACAGTTTTTCGCATAAAAAGATATTTAATCTTTTGATCACTCTTAATAATTTTGCTCAAAACGGAAAAAAAATCTCCGTAGAATGGGCACACGACGAAGATGACGAAGATATAATGGAAATGGGTGAAGACTTAGATGAACTTATTGATTTGCCCTTTTCAATAAAGAGTGTTGCGATATAATCAAAACGGTTCTACCACATATTTAATGATAACTTGCAATTTGTTTATATATAGTTGAACGTAGTTAATATGTTGTATTTAAGAAGTTGAAAATATTTCGAAAAAGGCAAAAAAACAGCTGTAAAAATGAGCAACTATATTGCATCAATCAGAAAAAGCAATATTTAAACAATATTTAACCGTATTTTGTATAATATAAATATTTAACCAATAGAATAAGGGTAGTCCCATCAAAACAAAAACCTACCTGACTATACGGAAGTCTGAAGCACTAAAAAAGAACGTAACTGATCAATTGTCTCAATTTCGTATTTAATATTTCTACTTTCATTGGTGAGTTTCATATCAATGAGGCTGATATCGGGTCTGCCTACACGCTCTTCCGGGTAAAAGTTGTCTAAGTAATCTCTGATTTTCAGCAAACCGTTCTTTTCAGTGCGGTTGATCAAATCTATCTTATTTCTCAAAGTCAATGCTTTTGAATTATAAATATAATTGCCGGAAGAAATTATTATTTTCCCGTTTGCTTGCCTTAAACTGTAATTTCCGGGAGTGTCTTCCGAGTCAAAACTCCTATCCTTCTCACTTTCCCTGTCGGCATACAGTATGATATTTCTAATTAGATTTACTGAGATATTATATATTTGTCGCTTTTTCCCAAAGCCTCCGACATAGGTAGAGTTTATCAGAGGAAATAATGACTCTACATTTTCGAAAGCAAATGCCCCTCTAAAACTCAACATAATTTTATTTTCATCCAGATAGCGCAATAAACCCGGTATGGTTTCAAAAAATTCCTGTTCTTGCTTGGGATACTCCTTTTCCGTTAAAAACAATTCGCTTTGCAGCAGAAAAAAACTGTACTCGGAATTGACCTCAATAAATCGAAAATGAAAATTACCGCCGGTACGCCCAGCCATTGAGATAATACCCAAACCGGCTCCTCCTTTTTTTGAAATTTCTCCCCCTCGAAGCGTTTTCTTATAAAGTTCCTTTATTTCGTTCTCATCCATATCTCTAACTCGAGAAAGATGCTCCTCAAGCTGAGCCTTTTTTGATTTCTTCACAAAATTTCCGGTTATAATACGAATAACTTTATTCGTTTTGTGGAGTACAAATAAATTTTTATTCCGGTAATCCGAATTTTCAGGGACGTCTTGGTGCCTGATAATATTCTGTATATTTTCAATTATGATAAAAGAAATTCGCTTTCTTATACCTCTGGTATCTTTCCTTCTTAAAAATTTTGCCTCTGTAAGGTTTAAAATATGATTGGTGATGTCCTCAGAGAATTCTCCCATATATACATACTCGTAAAAACCGGTTTTAGGTTTTTCATCATATTTTGAAAGGTCTTCGTTTACTATAAGCTTATTCAAAAATTGTGTCATAGGTTGTTTTTTTAATCCATCAGTTGCGTTCTATTTTACTTTCTTCCCGTTTTTATAAATAAACTTCTCCATAAGCCCGGTTTTTTCTGATTTTATAAAACATTCGCCATTATACTTGCCTTTGTTATAATTCAAAATTGCCGACAAGTTATTTTCCTCATCATACACTTTCCATTTCCCCTGTTCATAATCATCAAAATAAGTGCCGGTTTTTTTCAAGTTCCCATTTTCGTAATAAAACTCCCATTCTCCGGTTGCTTTTCCCAGTTTATATTTACCGGTTTGCCTTAAGGTTCCGGTCCTGTGCCATCCGGTCCACAAACCGGAATATTTCCCGTTTCGATATTTTCCTTTTAAAAATATTTGTTCTCCGTCGGGATAAAAAGCCTCCCACTCCCCTTCTCTCTCGCCGAACACATAATTTCCTTGTTCTGCAATTTCTCCGTTTTTGTGGTAAGAAGTGTACAAACCATTAATTTCTCCATCCTCGTATGTTGTTTCAAGCATTATTTTCCCGGATTTGTAATAGGCTTTATACACCCCGGACAGTTTGCCTTTTTCATAAAAACAGCGACGTTCTAATTTTCCGTTTTCATAATAAACAGCCAAACTATCAGTAAATTTCTTTCCGTCTTTTTTTCCGACATAATTAATTGTTCCGCTGTCATAGTATTTTTTCCAAATCCCGCTGACTTGGCCTGCCTCATATGTCGTATTTATATAAATATTCCCGTTGGAATAATATTCTTTATACGCTCCGTGAAAATCCCCATCCTTGACACCGGCCTTCCTTCTTAATACTTCTCCTTTATCAAACTCCCAAAGTGTATCTTCCTGAAGCCCTTGCTTATAACTGCCTCTTAAAGAAATATCGCCATTCTCATAATAAATGTAAAAATCGCCGTCCCTCACATCATTTTTATATTCATAATTTGCTTTCAGCTTTCCTGAAGGATATTTTATTTCCCACAAACCCTCCATTTTGCCGTCAATATATTGCCCTTTTTGGTATAGTTCGCCGGTTTGATAATAAAAAGTATATGTTCCATGCTTAATGGTATCTTCTGATAGAAGTTTAAACTGTACTTTTTCCTTAACCGCTCCGGTTGAATCCGGGTAATAAATTATAATACTATTTTGTGCTGACAATTTAGTTAAAAAAAATATAAATATTAGAGAACTAATCAATACAAACTTATTCATTGGTCTTATCTACAATTAATTTAGTTTTCATTCTGGTTCCCTCAAGAACATTTTTATCTCCATAATCAAGTATGGCTGAAAGCGCATATTCTCCGGAAGGTAAACTCTCGGGGAGTTGAAATCTCACTAATCGAGGAAATCCGGGATATACATCTACAACAATTGGTTTAAATGCTTTCTTTTCGGCAGTTTTTAAGTTCAATGTTACAAAGGTAATTTTGCAGTTTTCCAAAGAAACTCCTGTATTTTCAACTAATGCAGTAAACTCTCTTTCTTCTCCCACAGAATGGTCAGCCTGTTTTAGTCGCGAAATATTAATTACCGGATCCGGTATATTAATCGGAAATCGAAAAACTTGAATACTTATTCGTGTGCCAACGGAGACCCCTGCAGAAACAGAACTCTTGTCGGCATTGAATGTTGTTTGCTCTTGTGATGTTTGAAGGTACAGTGTAGCCCAACGAGTGCTTAAATCATCATTGGGTACATCCATCTTTATTTTTATCGCACGAGATTCATTAGGATTAAGTACAATAAAATTCATTTCAGGTTGCATCCAAGCGGCACATGAAAAACGAGTTGAATTTTTCTCCATCATATGTTTATTCCCGTGAATATCAATCGTGTAGTCTGCAAATACAAATGAAAAGCTTTGCTTCACTGAGGCGTGATTGGTAACAGTAACAATTTTTTCTTCACTGTCACCCGGATTCACGCGGTATATAAGCTGTGTAGGGGCAACCTCATAATCTTGAGCTTTACCAAAAAAGCTTATACTTACTAATAAAATTATTATAAATACTCTCATCTCTTAAATTACAAATTTTTAATAAATAACTTACTCTGCTGTTAAGACCATTATGCTATACAAATTGGTTGCATACCATAAAGATATATTCAAATGTAAACATACAAAAATTAGGCAAAACAAAACAATTCGTCGAGACATTTCGTTATATTTGTCAAAAAACAAATACACTTCACATGATGAATACAAAATTAGTTATTCTTCTCATCACTTTCTCATTCTTTTTTACCAATGCTTCTGCTCAGGAGATAAAAGAATTCTACTATAAATCCGGACAACTTGAACGAAAAGGAAAAATTATTGACGGTAAAGAACAAGGAAATTGGTCCTATTGGGATAAGCAAGGAAATTTACTCCAAACTACTGAATTTTACAGGGGACACATCAACGGGAAAACAACCTACTTTTATGATAACGGCAACAAAAAATCAGAGGGCTTTATAATCCGAGGAAAACGAGACGGGTACTACAAAGAATGGTTGAGAGACGGGACTTTGACCCTTTCGTCCAAATACAATGGCGGCGAAAGAGACAGTATATGGACTTGGTACTACCTCAACGGCAAACTCAAAGAACAAAAAAGCTATAATAATAACCAAGAATTCCTAATAACTTATTGTACTCCACAGGGAGATACACTTATTAAAAAAGGTAACGGAACATATATACACCGAATAAACGGAAAAGTGAGAGCAAAAGGTTGGTACAAAAACGGGCTGAAAGACTCCTTATGGATAAGAAAATATGAATCGGGGCAAACATTTTCAATCGGAAATTACACCATGGGAAATAAAACCGAAAAATGGCTGAACTACTTTAAAGACGGTTCTTTGGAGAGCTCTATTAATTACGAAACGGGGCTTTGCAAAGTTTTTTATGAAACCGGCAATATGGCCGAGGAGTACCGTTTAAAAAACGGGAAAAAGGACAGCACACACACCATTTGGTATCCTTCCGGAAAAATTATGCGCCGAGGAAATTATAATGCCGGCAAAAAAAACGGACTCCATGAACGCTACTTTGAATCAGAGCAACTAAAATCAAAAATTAACTATAAAACCAATTTAAAGCACGGAGCTGCCGCATGGTACAATGAAGATGGAAAACCGGATGTTTTCGGAAATTTTAAAAACGACAGCATGTCGGGAAAGTGGACCTACATGCAAACCAATACCATGGCCGGAAAACGCTACACTACCAAAGGCAATGAAGGAAATTACAAAAACGGAAAATTACACGGAAACTGGACCTGGTGGTATCCCAAAGGACAGGTATGGAAAAAAGGAACATTTAAAGCCGGCAGTAAAACCGGTTCTTGGATTGTTTACTACGAAAACGGAAAGCTATACAGCAAAGGAAATTTTGTTAACGGCAAAGAACAAGGCTACTGGAAGTTGTGGTACGAAAACGGCCAACTCATAGAAGCCGGAAATTTCAACAACGGAAAACTGAGCGGAGAATGGAAGGGATATTATGAGAACAGCCAACTTAAATTCATCAGTATTTTTAAAGATGATTTGCAGGAAGGAATTTCTAAGCAATTTGATAATCAAGGGCAAATTATCTCAGAAAAAGAATACCAAAACGGAATATTACACGGGAAATACATCACCTACCATGCTAACGGGCAGCAGAGTATTTCGGGCGAATACCTACATGGCCGAAAAACCGGCAAATGGGAGGTAAACAACCAAGTTGGGAAAAAAATACGAGTTGAACATTTTACAAACGGCTTAAGAGACGGCACTGCTAAGCAATGGTATCTTCACGGAGTTTTACAGGAAGAAGCTCATTATAAAAACGGCCGATTATACGGACGAAAAAAAACATATACAAAACGAGGTAAACTCATTTTTGATGCTGAATATGAAAACAATAAAATAGTGAAATTATATTTCAGCTCAAAGAAAAGGTAAAAATTCAATTCCGGAGAATATTTACAATTAATGCCTCTGAATATTAAATAATTGCCTTTATACATGAAACTCTATAATGTTGATTTTAAGCATCCTTAAAAGACTCGGAATTTATTTATTATTTGTAGCCGTATTGGTATTTTGCCGATTAGGAAGTGTTGTGCAAGCCCAAAAGTTAAAACGTATTGAACAACTGAAACATTCCGAAATTTACAGAAATGACAACGGGAATAATCTGATTATTACTCCAAATGAACAACCCGACAAACAATATATTTGCATTGAATATAAACCCGCTCCTCATCTGCAAAAAAAGAACAAAGGTATTCGTCGAATAGTTTTGAAATGTATAGCTGATGAGTTAAAAGACAAACTCTCGGACTCCATTGTGGCCAATACAACCATTGTTGCCGATAAGCAAAGAATTACCATATTTTTTGACAGTATCGTTTCCGACAAATTTTTCACTATATTAAATCATGTAACCGAAGAGCCGGAATGGAAAAATCTCGACATACATAAAAACTCATTTATTACCAATGAATTTGCACCTCAGTTGCCGCCCTATGAAGTTATTAAAAGAAAAAACAAACGTATTTTTTATACAGCCGGCCATCCGTTGGGAGAGCCCTATATTAAAGAGAACATCGGAAATCTAAGCCCGAAGCAATGTACTTACTATTACAATTTACACCTGAAATATTCAAAGAAAAATTTTCTGAGCCGATTGAACAGCAAAGACTCACTGATAAAATCCGGCCTGTTAAAATTCCACAACCTTGCCCTCCCCTCCTTGGAGAATCCCAAGTTCCCGGCACCTGTTCTTCCGGAGCATAATATCATTCATTTCTTTGAAAGCCCTGCAAAATTAATCTCCGACGACACCTACCTAAATATTATTTACAGCTCAGGGTTTGAACCGGACAAAAAAAATTATTCCGTATATAAACTCACCGGATACATTATCGGGGCTTATGAAATTGGCTTGCTTTCCAAAGCGCTGATAAAAAACACAGGCATTGCCCGCCATAGTTTTTCTTCATTTGAGACCAATTTCGGAATGCTGGAACACAACTTAGGCCTTATTCTTTTACCGAAGAATTTGGCAAAAGCACCCGAGCATATCAGTTTTCTTATTGATTCAATCCAAAATAAATCGCTGTCACGGACAGAAATAAATCAACTTAAAAATAAGTACATTGAGCATTTCAAAGCAAAGCTAATAAACAACGGTAATTTAATTCCGCTGCAAAGCGATATACTCAACTACAACTTGCCGGCTGATTATTTCTCAAGCTACTTTACGCTTGTCCGAAAAACAGACATCGACGACATTCAACAATTTGCAAACAAATATCTGCAAACAGAACGATATACTATGTCCGTGTTCGGCAAAAAGCAAAAAATTAAGGAACAGTTAGTTTATACCGCCCAAAGAGCTGAAATAATCTCTTATGATAAAAATGAATCGGTATATCTAAACCTCCCCTACGGATTTAATGCCCGGTCGATTATAGAAGCATTTATTGAAAAAACCGGAGCCGAAGAAAAGCCGGATGCTCATTACATTTCTTCCGTTACAACTTATTCCATTCAAAAACAAATAGTTACAGCGAAAACAGAAATATTCAGACGCAAAAACAAATATTTGAGAAAAAACTATAATATCACAGACAGCCTCAAAGCCGACGCTTACCAAAAAATTCTTTTTGACAAACAGCATCCTGAAAAATTCTCAGGCACCGAATCGGTTAAACTAAGCAGCAAAGATTCAGCAAAAATTTGTGAAATGCGGTTTCGATTTCCGGAACTAAAGTTTCTCAAAGAAGACTACTCACTTAAAATACTTGGAACGGATACCGTAGAAAATCAAGAGTGCTATACGGTAGAGATTCGGCACAAACACTACCCTTACCGAAAAAGTTATTATAAAACCTCAGATTCATTAAAGCTAAAAACCGAAATTTTTAAAGACAGTACCATTCAAGAATCCGTACTTTTTAAATCCTATATTCCTATCGGCAAGCAAAAAGAGAAACTACTCCCCTCAGTGCAAATTTTAAAGGCTGAACAATATAATGCAAAATCTGTGGTCGATTCTGTCAATTTCAATCTGCGCATTCCCAAAGTATTTTTCAAAACAAAGGGTATTAAATAAATAAAACCGACAAATCGTCTATTTATATCAAAAATATTACATTTGTAAAAATTTTTATCTATGATTGAACTCAAAAATATTATAGAAAAAGCGTGGGAAGATAATTCTCTGCTTAAAGACAATAAAACCAAAAAGGCCATACAAGAAATTATAAGGCTTGTAGATTTGGGAAAACTCCGTGTTGCAGAACCAACAGATACCGGATGGAAAGTTAATGATTTTGTAAAAAAAGGTATTATCCTATATTTTCCTATCAGTAAAATGAAAAAATCATCAGCCGGGCTTCTTGAGTTTCACGACAAAATACCCCTTAAAACCGGTTATGCCGAAAAAGGAATACGCGTAGTACCGCATGCCATTGCCCGATACGGAGCATTTGTAGCCAAAGGTGTGGTTATGATGCCCTCATATATTAATATAGGCGCTTATATAGAATCAGGAACGATGGTTGATACCTGGGCTACCGTGGGATCCTGTGCACAAATCGGGAGCAATGTGCATTTAAGCGGCGGTGTTGGTATTGGAGGAGTTTTGGAGCCTGTTCAGGCCTCTCCCGTAATTATAGAATCCGGAAGTTTTATCGGCTCCCGGTCAATTATTGTTGAAGGAGTGAGAATTGAAAAAGAAGCCGTAATTGCCGCCAACACAACAATTACTCAATCCACAAAAATCATTGATGTTACTCAAGAAAATCCCGTTATACATAAAGGCGTTGTACCGGAGCGTTCGGTAGTCATACCGGGAACCCTGCCAAAGCAGTTTCCTGCCGGGACCTACCACGTTCCTGCGGCTCTTATAATCGGAAAACGAAAAAAATCAACCAATCTGAAAACCTCATTGAATGATGCCCTCAGAGAGCATAACTTAAGTGTATAAGGAGTTCAGTTTAAAAAGATATAGTTGAAAGTTTATAAAA
>JAYEIA010000203.1:0-19192 GCA_034659855.1 Bacteroidota bacterium | reverse complement strand
AGTTTATAAAACCCTGATAATAAAGCATATAGCTTATTTTGCTAAAATAGAGCATACTTTTTAGATCGGACTCTATAATATATTTTAAGTATCTTTGAATTTCAGAAGTAAAAAATCATATAAATTATGCGTATCGGATTTGATGCCAAGCGAGCATTTTATAATCAAAGCGGACTGGGAAACTACAGCAGAAGCACCATTGAGCTTTTGACAAAGTTTCATCCAACACATGACTATTTTTTGTTTTCGCCCAAGCTAAAAAACAATATATTCAAAAACCGCCCCAAAAACACTAAGGCCATAACGCCTTCGGGTTTTATAGACAGCAACCTGTCAAGCATGTGGCGTACTTTCAGAATGGCTCGGGACATTAAAAAAAGCAATATCGATTTATTTCACGGTCTCAGTAATGAGTTGCCGCAAAATTTACATAAAAAGAATGTTAAATCAATTGTTACTATTCACGATTTAATATTTATCAGATATCCTGAATTGTACAAGCCGGCAGACCGAGCCATATACCATCAAAAATTCAAACATGCTGCTCAAATCGCCGATAAGGTTATTGCGATAAGTGAACAAACAAAGTCTGACATTATTAACTTTCTTAATATTGACGAAAGTAAAATAAGCGTCGTTTACCAAGGTTGTAACCCTATTTTTCACCAAGACCCGGGAAATAAGCAAAAAATTGAAGTGGCCGGGAAATATAATTTACCTCAGGAATACATGTTAAATATAGGAACGGTAGAAAAAAGAAAAAACACTCTGGCTGTTGTAAAGGCCTTGAAAGAAAACAAAATCGATATTCCTTTTATTATTATTGGTCGCCAAACAGATTACCAAAATGAAATTGAGGACTATATTAAGAGAAATAATATGGAATCTCAAGTAAAGATATTTAATAACGTTCCTTTTACGGATTTTCCGGCAATCTACCGGCAAGCGAGCCTTTTTATTTATCCTTCAATTTTTGAAGGTTTTGGAATTCCTATCATTGAAGCTTTACATTCCAACATTCCGGTAATTACAACAAGAGGCGGATGTTTTAGTGAAGCCGGCGGATTCTCTGCCAGATATACAGATCCTAACGACACCGATGAAATTGCCGAGGCCATTACAGATATACTTTCCGACGAAAAGGTAAGAGGACGAATGACTCATGACGGAAAAAATTATGTTCAAAAATTTTCTGAAGAACGTATTTCTCAAAATCTTATGAACATTTATCATCAATTATAATCAAAGTGAAAACAGAAACGAAAAAAGAAGTCGGAAAAATTGTAAAATTGCTCAAGTCGGGGGCTGTCATAGTCTACCCAACTGATACAATTTGGGGCATTGGATGCGATGCAACCAATACAGAGGCGATTAAAAAATTAATCCGAATAAAGAAAAGACCCCGGGGCAAAAGCATGCTGTTACTTGCCGACCACATTAGTTTAGCTGAAATGTACACCGAAAATATTCCCGATGCAGCTCAAAGCATTGCAGAGGAATCCATAGAACCAATTACAATAATATATCCCAAGGGAAAAAACCTTGCAAAAGAGGTGTTGGCTGAGGATGAAAGTATCGGAATACGAATTACTGAAGACCCGTTCTGTCAGTTAATTATTCAGCAACTGAACCGGCCAATTGTATCAACATCGGCCAATATTTCCGGAGAAAAAGCACCGACTCAGTTCTCTGAGATTTCAAAAGTACTAATTGATAAAGTGGATTATGTTGCGAATCACCGCAGGCAGGAAATCCTAAAAAATAAACCATCGAGTATCATAAAAATTTCAGACTCCAATGAAGTTACAATCTTACGTAAATGAAATTTCAAATATTATATCTTTGAAAAAGCATGCCCCCAGATGGGTAATTCTGTTCCTGGATATGATAATTACATTATTTTCAATTTTTTTTGCTTTTTTGTTGCGCTTCAATTTTGACATGACCAATATATTCTTTAGCAATTTTTTGAATATACTCCTTTTTGTAGTATCCATCAGATTGGTCTTTTTTATAGCCTCAAAATCGTATGCCGGAATTATTCGATACACCAGCACCAAAGATGCTGTAAGAATTATTTTTGTAATTACGTTGTCGAATACAACTTACTTTATCGGCAATCTGTTTTTTTACTTTTTTTGGACACCCGAATCCTTTCTTATCCCGGTTTCTGTTATTGCTATTGATTTCTTTATCAGTATTTTTGCCATGACGACCTACCGCTTGATTGTAAAATCGCTTTACCTTGAAGCGGGCGACAGCCTCAAAGCAGAAAAACGAGGGGTTATAGTTGGGATAGGAGAAGAAGCCATGATTGTAAAACGTGCCGTTAAGCAAAACTACCGAAAACGGTTTAAAATTGAAGCTTTTATTGACCCCGAAAACATTGCTCAAAAAAAACAACTCGACAGTATTCCTGTTTATAAAACGAATAAATTAAAGAAAATTCTGGAGAAACACGATATTTCAGAACTATTCTTTGCGACATATAATCTTGATCCAAAAAAGAAACAAGCAATCATTGAAACTTGCCTCAATTATAATGTCAAAACATATACCGTTCCGGAGCCTCATAAATGGATAGACGGAACGCTAAGTATTAAGCAACTCCGAAAAATAAATATTGAAGACCTGCTGGAAAGACCTCCAATTTCATTAGATTCTAAAAAGATTGGAGAAACATTAAAAAATAAAAAAGTAATGGTTACCGGAGCAGCAGGTTCTATCGGTAGTGAAACCGTGAAGCAACTCATTCCGTTTGAACCGGAAATGATTATTGTCTTTGACCAAGCCGAAAGTCCTCTATACGAACTTGAACTCGAACTCCGAGAAAAATACGGTTATTATAATTTTAAAATTGTTATCGGAGATATTAAGGATAAGGTGCGTACCAAAAAGGTATTTGATACATTTAAACCCAAAATAATTTTTCACGCTGCGGCCTATAAGCACGTCCCTATGATGGAAGACAACCCCTATGAGGCGGTAAACACAAATATTTTCGGAACGAAAAACATTGCCGATTTAGCCGTTGAATCCGGAGTGCAAAAATTCATCATGGTCTCAACCGACAAGGCTGTTAACCCAACCAATATAATGGGAGCCACAAAACGAGTGGCTGAAATCTATACCCAAACTTTAAATAAAACGTCAAAAACACAGTTTATTACCACACGCTTTGGAAATGTGTTGGGGTCCAATGGATCGGTGATCAAGCGATTTGAAAACCAAATAAAGAAAAATAACCCGGTAACAGTTACCCACCCTGACATTACACGCTATTTCATGACTATACCCGAAGCTTGCCAGTTAATACTCCAAGCATCATCTATAGGAAACGGCGGCGAAATATTTATTTTTGACATGGGAAAATCTGTCAAAATATTAGAGTTGGCTAAAAAAATGATACGTTTATCGGGTCTTAATCTCGGAACTGATATAACCATCAAATTTACGGGTCTGAGGCAAGGAGAAAAGCTTTATGAAGAATTGCTCAACGACAAAGAAAAAACCATTCCGACAACCCATAGTAAAATTATGGTGGCAAAGGTTCGCTCTTATGAAATTGCCGGGGTGAACAATCAATTAGAAAAACTCTATGAGAAGCTCTCAACACATAATAATTTTAATATTGTGGGTCAATTAAAACGAATTGTTCCTGAATTTAAAAGTAAAAATTCAATTTTTGAGAACTTGGATAAAAAATTGTAACTAAGAGATTGTTCCTAACTAACTTCGTTTAAACCTGTTAAATTATTTCCTCACAATCCCTAAACCAAGCCTTTGCTTTTAAATAAATCCACGTACTTTTTATCTTCCGATTGAATATGATCTATAATTCTTCTCCTGAAACCGGATAACAAGCTGTATAGTTTTTCAGCAGTTTCACCGGTTGACAAAGCTGATTTTATATCCTCCAGTTCAGATAAAAACAATTTATGTTCTTCAATGTGTTGTTCTTTGTATTTGAAATTAAATTCGGCAAAATATTTTTCCTCAAAACCAAAATGATAATCAGAATAATCAACAAACTCTCTTACAGCTTCAAGATTCTCCTCTTCCGAGCTTTGCACTTTAAGTACATTGTACATATCATTTAGCAGTGCTATCCAATTTTCGTGTTGTTGGTCAATAACATCCAAACCCAGCATCAGCAATTCATCCCAGTATATCAGGTCATCTGACTCCACCTTTCTGACGTATGATAATTTATTTTGCTTTAGTATAGCCTCCATTCGGTCAAGCTTGATTTCAGAAGCTAATTGCTTTTCATAATTTGACTGTTCTATTTTTCTCAAATCCTCCTCAAGACCGATTCGTTGTCTTAAATCAATAAAATAAGCGTAATACATTTCATTATTGCCTTCTGAACTTTTGACCGTAGAGTACAAAACAGGCACTTTTTTATTATCTCTGTTTTTTATAAAAATTTCTTTACGCTTAAACAATAGATTGTTTTTATTTACAGGTATTCTAAGGTCAACAGTTTTGGCTTTTTCATCGGTGAGCAGAAAGGTAAATAATTCGCCTTGGGCTTTGGACGCAGGAATTCCCCATAATTCCTCTGCCGCTTTATTAAAATCAATAATTTTGTAGTCTTTATCAAAAGAAACAATTGCCGAAGTTCCGGATTCAATTAACAACGCATTTTTTTTATATAAAATATTTACCTCCTCATTGAGATTATCGGCTTCTTCCGTATAATTTTTGATCTCACTTTTGTAATAATTCAGTTTTTCATCCAACTCTTCATTTTGTTTCTGATTACTTTCCAATTCTGTTTTTAATGCTTGTCCCTTCTTTTTTCCCTCCTCATGGATGTTTTTCAATTCTTCAATATTACGAAGCATTTCTTCTTCCTGTTCTCTCATTTTTACCGCCTGCTCTTCTGACTGTTTCAGGAGTTTGGATGTTCTGGCATTAATTCTTGTAGTAGAAAGGGTTGAGGCAATACTTTCGGATATCCGTTCCGCCATATCAATTTCATAGGGTTCAATTGCATTAAATGAGGCTAACTCTATAACCCCAAGAACTTTTTCATCAACCTTAAGCGGAACAATCAAAATACTTTTTGGATTTTCATTACCCAAGCCGGATTCTATCTCCACGAAATCCTCAGGCACCTCAGTAAGGTACATCGTATATTTTTCAAGAAAAACGGCACCCACCAATCCCTCTCCGGGTGCAATTTTTTTACTGAGAAATTTCTTTCGATTGTAGGCGTATGCTCCTTGAAGATCTAAGAAAATATTATCGGGGTTTTCGTCATTAAGAATAAAAACTGCGCCTTGGTTTGCTTTCATAAACTTCACCAAATTAGATATAATTTCATTTGATAATTCACTAAGATTATCACTGTATCGCCTTAAAATATCGCCGAACAGAGCCAAACCCTCTGATACTCTGTTTCTCTGTGAATCTTCTTTTTGTCTTTTTTGTTCTTCTTTTTTGGCGGCTTGCAAGCTTGACCGCATGGATAGTAATGAGTTACCCAAAACATCTTCTTTACTCATGGGGCGATAGTCGGCAGAAAAATCCTCCTGCCCTATTTGAATTGAGAATTTTGCAGTATTCCTCAAACCCTCGACCAATGTACTCAGAGCTTGTCCCATTTCTCCAATTTCATCATGGCCGTCAACCTTAATATGATCAGGAAGCTCGCCCGAAGTAAGAAACTCGATTTGTTCTCTTAAACTTTTAATCGGTTGTATAATGAGACTTGAAATTAAAAACGAAATAACGATAGAAATAAGCAAAATAGAGACAACAAATATGAATGTTTCATTAATTTTGGCTTCATATAAACTTTGCATTTCTTTTTCAAGACTTGCCGAAATTTCAGCACTGATATCCTCCCCGGATTTTATTGTTTTTGACAAAGATTCAATGGTTTCGGAAATGTAGTTCAACATTCCGGTCATATCATCTTTTATACTAATTTTAAGTGCACCCTTTGAAAGCAGTTTTTCTTGGCTTCCGAGACTATCCTCTGCATTTATCTTAAGATATTCGGCATAAAAAATATCAATATTATTTAAGTTCTTACGATGTTGTGCCATTCGCTCAAAAACCGGTTCAATTGTAGTGCTGTAAGTTTCTTTGGCATAGGTTATGCTGTCGCGAATAACTTGGTTTTGTTCATTAAATTTAGAATTTTTGGTCGGGCGAGTAGAGGTTTCTACAAACTCGTATATGTTGTTGAACGAGTTTACGTTTGTTAAGTGCTTTACCAGTGCCTCTTCAACATCGTTATCCCTTGTTGAATTGTAGATATCACCAAGCAATATTTGCTCTCTGTTTATAAGAAACCGACTTTCCTTCAGGTAATAAGATGTGTTTACGGCCTTTCGGGTTTCTTTACTTTTTTGGTCCAGATTATTCAAAAGAATAATCTCACGTATTCCGGTTACCATCATTACCGCAACGATAATACCAAATCCTGTAAGTAACTTAACTTGAATACTTAAGTTTCTGAAAAAATTTCTCATTTATACCAATTTTTCTGAATACCTTTTGCACTATAATTCTTAACTCTTGCGGGATATTCTGAATTTCAGACTATACAAACCAGCAGTTAAATTCCCGCCATAAGATTAAAACTATAAATTTATAAAAATATTTGTAAACTATTCTATATATTCTAAAAGTCTTTTGCTCGCCTTTTTTTCCTGTTTTATAAGTTAAACAAAAAACATACCGAATCGGGATGCCGCTACAAACTCCGGACATTAAATTGAGTCCGGTATACACATAAGTTAATTGCACAGATTCCGGACTGTCGAAGTGGCAATAGTTCTTATAAAAAAAGCAAGACAAATTATCTGCCCTGCTTTCTGTAATATCAAAATAATTTTATGTCTATTTCGTTTCCGGCTTTAATTCTTCGGCCTGTTCATCAGCCGGAATAAATTTATTTCTGAAGATAAGAATTAATGCCACGCCAACTGAAATTGCCGAATCAGCAATATTAAAAACCGGTGCAAAAAACCTCAGTCGCTCCCCGCCTTTGAAGGGTACCCACTCCGGATAAAATGAATCTATCATCGGAAAGTACAGCATATCTACAACCGACCCAAACAAAAAGGTTTCATAGCCCTTGCCTTCAGGTAAAAACTCAGCAACAGAGTGTGCGCCGCTTTGGCTAAACAAAGGACCATAAAACACACTGTCAATAATATTCCCCAAAGCTCCGGCTAAAACAAAACCTACGCTTAATAAAGCAATAAAAGGGTATTTCGTTTTGGACATATGCACCATAAATACTGTAATTCCTGATACGGCAATAATCCTAAAGCCGGTTAATATCAGCTTACCCCAATTTCCTCCCAATTGCCATCCAAAGGCCATCCCTTTATTCTCGGTAAAATGAATTTTAAACCAATTCTCGAAAATTACTATCTCTTCCCCCAGCGATAGATGTGTTTTTACCCATATTTTTAACACTTGGTCAATAATCAGTATTAGAATTACAACCAAAAAGGCTTTACTTAGTTTAGACATTATAAATTATTTTCTGTTAAGTTTTGCCTCAATACTAAGTGTGGCATGCGGCACAGCCATTAGGCGTTCTTTTGAAATTAATTTTCCGGTTTCTCGGCATATCCCATAAGTTTTATTCTCAATGCGTACAATTGCAGCTTCGAGATGACGAATAAATTTCATCTGCCGATGGGCCAATCCACTGGTTTGCTCTCTTGATAATGTATTTGCCCCTTCTTCCAAAACCTTAAAAGTAGGCGATGTATCATTGATATCATTTGAACCCTCATGGGTCAGAGAATTCTGCAACAACTGATAATCCTTCCGTGATCTTTCAAGTTTGTTTTGTATAACTAACTTAAATTCAGCCAACTCCTCGTTTGAATACCTTGTTTTATTTTGTTCTGACATAATTGTTATAATTTAGTAATATTTTTTTAAGCCCTAAGGGCTATTTATACTTGCTTACGCACTTGCACAAAAGCCTATTAATCAAATGGTTACTAATAAGTAAATATACAAATAATTCTTCACAGGTGTTTAATTGTAACCTATTTTTTGTTACCGCTGTACTTTCTCTATACGCAATTGAGTTCCGATCTTTTCGTCTATCTCTACAAAAATTGACCCGGAATTATCATCAAGCTCTGAAACAGTGCTGATTTTATCGGCCAATACCTGTGAACTGATATATTCTCTGAACTGTTGAATACTTAAATTTATTGTATCCTCATCAGCCATTTCAATAACAATTCTGTCGGTGAGTTCCAGTCCGGAATCTTTTCTGAGATTTTGCACTTTATTTACAATTTCTCTGGCAATACCTTCCAGTTTTAATTCTTGGGTCATTGTAGTTTCCAAAGCTACTGTAATATTATTTTTACTCACGGCCAATAAACCGGGAACATCTTTAGTTGAAACCAATAACTCGCCTTCTTCTAATATATATTCATTGCCCTCGACGGTTATTTTTATTTCTCCGTTAGATTCATATTTTGCTATATCGTCTTGAGTCATTTTCCCGACTTCGGCAGCAACCGCTTTCATTAACTGTTTATACTTTCGTCCGAGTAAACTAAAATCCGGTTTTATTTCTTTTACAATAACTCCTGAAGCATCTGATAAGTATTCAACTTCTTTCACATTTAACTCTGAAAGGATTATATCTTTAACCTTATCAACTTTTGATTTGAAGGTATTGTCAAGAATGGGCAGCATTATTTTTTGCAACGGCTGTCGTACTTTTATTTCGGCCTTTCTTCGGAGTCCGAGAGCCATGGAAGAAATCTGCTGTGCATAATCCATACGTTCTTCCAAGTCTTTATCAATAAGGTCTTTCTTGGCTTCCGGGAAACGCTCCAAATGAACCGATTCTGCTTTATTACCGGCAGAAGTCAAGGTTAAATCTTGGTATAACCTGTCGGCATAGAAGGGTGCAATGGGCGCCATTAGAACAGCAACAGTTTTCAGCACAGTATATAAGGTCTGATAAGCAGAAATTTTATCTTCATTGTAATCTTGTCCCCAAAATCTTTTTCGATTCAATCGCACATACCAGTTACTCAAGTGGTCGGATACAAACTCCTGTATCAATCTGCCGGCCTCGGTGGGTTCGTAATTATCAAATGAATGTTCGACTTTTTCAACCAGAGTATTCAGCATTGAAATTATCCATCGGTCAATTTCCGGTTGATTTTCGGAAGCAATATTTTTTTCGCTGTAGCTAAAGTTATCCAAATTGGCATAGATGGAGAAAAAGCTGTATGTATTATACAGCGTTCCGAAGAATTTTCGCTTGACTTCTTCCACGCCGGCCTCGTCAAACTTTAAACTGTCCCATGGTCGGGCATTGGTAAGCATATACCATCTCAAGGGGTCCGATCCGTGTTTTTCTATGGCTTCGAAAGGGTCAATGAGGGTTTCGGGGCGAGATTTCGACATTTTTTGTCCGTTCTTATCCAAAACCATTCCGGTAGAAATAATATTTTTGAAAGCTACAGAATCAAACAACATGGTACTTATGGCATGTAAAGTAAAGAACCATCCGCGCGTTTGATCAACACCTTCGGCAATAAAATCTGCGGGAAATACTTTCTCAAATTCTTTTTTGTTCTCAAACGGATAATGTATTTGAGCATAGGGCATGGCACCGGAATCGAACCATACATCTATCAAATCCAATTCTCTTTTCATGGGTTTTCCCGTAGGAGATACCAAAACGATATCATCCACAAACGGTCGGTGCAAGTCAAAGGAATCGTAATTTTCTTTCGAGAAATTTCCGGGTTCAAAATCGGCCAGTACATTTTCGTTCATCTGTCCGGCAGCAACCGATTTTTCTATTTCATTTTTGAGTTCCTCAACCGATCCGATACATATTTCTTCCTCTCCGTCGGCCGTTCTCCAAATAGGCAAAGGAGTGCCCCAAAATCTTGAACGAGATAAATTCCAATCAATTAAATTTTCTAACCAATTGCCGAATCTGCCCTCGCCGGTCTCTTTCGGTTTCCAATTTATGGTTTTATTCAACTCCACCATTCGATCTTTCATCTTTGTAGAACGTACAAACCACGAGTCTAAGGGATAGTACAAAATGGGTTTATCGGTTCTCCAACAATGAGGATACGAATGTTCGTATTTTTCTGATTTAAACAATTTGCCGTCGTGCTTCAGCTTCACAACGATATCAACATCTACCGTTTTATCCTTTTCAGTCAATTTTTTATCGTATGCATTTTTTACATACCTTCCGCTAAATTCACCAACCCCCTCAATAAATTTTCCTTGCTCGCTGACGAGCGTCAAGGCTCCTATTCCGTTTTTCTTGGCTACTAAGGCATCGTCGGCACCAAAACTCGGAGCAATATGTACAATTCCTGTACCGTCTTCGGTTGTTACAAAATCACCGATTAATACTTTAAAAGCATCTCCTTCCTCCGGTTGCTGATAAGGTAAGAGTTGCTCATAATCAACTTTATCTAACTGCTGTCCTTTAAATTCATCAACAATTTTGAACGGAACGGCTTTATCTCCAACTTTATAATCTTCAAAATTAACACCCTCCAATTCCTCAGAGAAATAGTTATTCAATAAGGATTTTGCCAAGATAATATTAATCTCCTCGCCGGTATATGGATTTAGTGTATGGATATTTAAATAATCTATTTTAGTACCCACAGCTAAGGCCGTGTTTGACAACAATGTCCAGGGCGTAGTGGTCCAAGCCAAAAAATAGACATCACCTTTGGACTTGTTGTGCAAAAATTTTGCTTTATCGGTTTTTTGGGCTTTAAATAAGACGGTTGCCGTTAAATCTTTAACGTCTTTATAGCAGCCCGGAAGATTCAGCTCATGAGAACTTAAACCTGTTCCGGCGGCCGGAGAATAGGGTTGAATCGTGTAGCCCTTATACAGTAAATTCTTTTCATACATTTGCTTGAGCAACCACCACACCGTTTCTATATACTTATTATCATAAGTAATGTAGGGGTCATCCATATCTACCCAATACCCCATCTTGTCGGTTATATTTTCCCACAAATCGGTGTATTTCAATACTTCTTCTCGGCAAGTTTTATTGTATTCTTCAACAGAAATACTCTTTCCGATTTCATCTTTTGTAATTCCCAACTTTTTCTCAACAGCTAACTCTACGGGTAAACCATGCGTATCCCATCCGGCTTTACGATCAACTCGGTAACCTTTGAGAGTTTTATATCTGCAAAATGTATCCTTTAGTGCACGCGATATCACATGATGAATTCCCGGTTTTCCGTTGGCGGAAGGCGGTCCTTCATAAAAAATGAAATCTTTTTCTCGATTTTCTTTATCCGTTGTTTTTTTGAATGTATCGTGCTTTTCCCAATACTTTAAGATATCCTTATTTACTTGTGATAAATTTAATCCGCTGTACTCTTTAAATTTCTTACTCATAAGCTATTTTTTTGACCATGCAAAGATAATCTTTCAACTAAAAAATACAAATAAAATGACCTTAATATGACAGGCTGTGAACGGTACCATAAAAAATATGAAAATTAATTTTTCACCGGGAAGTAAACGCTTTATTTCATACCAATTTCAGAGAGAAAAGAAAAGGTAATGACTAAGTGAACAAAAAATAAAAACCGGAATAACTGTGCAATTATTCCGGCTTTACATAAAATAAATTATCCGCTTATTTCTCCATATACTGGCGAACAATCTTTGTAATATATTTTCCGATAATATCAAATTCAAGGTTTACAACCGTTCCTTCTTTAATAGCATGGAAATTTGTTAGGTCATAAGTAAACGGAATAATAGCAACCTGAAAAGAGTTATCTTTAGAATTAACCACCGTTAAACTCACGCCGTTTACAGACACAGAGCCTTTTTCAACGGTAACATCATTTTTATCGGCATCGTACTCAAAAGTAAAATACCAGCTGCCGTCGGCTTCTTCAACCTTTGTACATTGGGCTGTTGTATCCACATGTCCCTGAACAATATGCCCGTCGAGCAAACTGTCCGGTTTCATACTTCTCTCCAAATTCACCTCATCTCCTTCTTTCAGAAGTCCCAAATTTGACTTGATTAATGTTTCTTTTACCGCTGTTACTGTATATGTATCGTCTGTAACGTTTGTAACGGTTAAACATACCCCGTTATGAGATAAACTCTGATCAACCTTAAGCTCTTTGACAAAATCGCAAGTGAAGATAAAATTTACATTTTCTCCTTCCTTTTCTATTGCTTTTACTGTCCCTGTTTTTTCTACAATTCCTGAAAACATATGTATTATTTTTATAAATTAGTTGTGCAAAATTATAAAACACTACTCAATAATCAACTTTTTTACCACCTGATTGTGCCTTGTCGCAATTTTTACAAAATATACTCCGGAAGATAATTTAGACACATCAACTTCAATATACTCTCCGTTTAAATCATTAAAAGATACGACCTCAATAACTTTTCCGGACAAGTTTACAACTTCAATTTCATTAATCAAATCACCACTTAGTTTTTTGATTGTAAAAACCTCATTTACAGGATTTGGGTATAGTTTAAAAGAACTATTACTTAAAGGTTCTACATAAGCAATTTCGGTATAAGATGCTACCAGATTGGACGCCGGATCAATAATTATATTAGTTATATCAAAGTCTAAATCAACAGAAAACTCTTCACCTGAAAATGTATTGTCAAAAACAATCAAACTATCTACTGAGCCTGCTCCCTGAAACAAAACCGGAACCGGCAATGCAAAAAAGTCAACAGAATTGTGCGAACTGGTTTGCTCTAAAGTTAATATGCCGCTGCTTGAAGAGTTCGAGTTAAACTCAGGAGAATAAATCGGATAGCCCTCATTATAAATCCAGTCTTGAAAAAAGTAATCTAAGCTCTCCGGATAAACCGCTTCAAAATGATTCTTCAGTTGTGGTGTCGTTGCATAGCCGTCAGCGATTTCAGGGTCTGTTAAATAATTTTGCAAACTCAGAAAAAAGACCTCATCCCCTACCGTTTGCCGAAGCATATGTAATACCATGGCTCCTTTAGAATAACTTAGTCTGCTGTTAAAAATTCGGCTGACACTGGTTGTATCATCAACAAAAACGGAACCTCCGGGATCAGAAATAATTGAGGCAATTTTAACTTCTCGCCATTCAGAAAAATCTTCATAAGCTCCGTTATCCAGCCCTTGTTCAATTGTCATGCCCTCAAGGTAGGTCGCAAATCCTTCATTGAGCCAAATATCTTCCCAGCTGCCGCAAGTAACATAATCACCAAACCATTGATGAGCCAATTCATGGGCCATAAGCCGGTGTGAAAAACCACCCATAAAACTCATTGTTTGATGTTCCATACCACCCCCCCAGCCAAACTGAGCATGTCCGTATTTTTCATCTTTGTACGGGTAGTCAATAAATTGTGTACTAAAAAATTCCAAGACATCAATTACATCAGGCGTTTGCTCTTGTGCGGACAACAGGTTCTCAGGATAAACATAATTTAATATTTCGACTGATGAGCCATCACCGAGTTCGGCATAATCGCTGTATACATCATAGTTGGTTACGGCTACGGCAATTAAATAGGTTGTAATGGGATGCCGGTGTTGCCATATATCCGTCTTTATGTCTCCGGTTATTTCTTCAGAAACCAACAAGCCGTTACTTGCTGCCTTATTTCCAACCGGCATATGAACAATTATATCTACAGAGTCCGCTTTATCATCGAGGCTCTGCTTACAAGGCCACCAAGTTTTGGCTCCGTATGGCTCAGAGAGCGTCCATATAATAGGGTTTCCGTTATGATAATCTTGCATAAACGAACCAAAGCCTGAATTTTCAGGAACACCCTCATAGTCAATCGTTAACGAGTCGAGTGTACCGGAGGGAATCGTTCCGGGGAGGGTTACCTGAATTTCATCGCCGGTATGCGTATAGCTCAGTGAGCTTTCATGAAATTGAATATCTGAAACGGTCATATTATCCTGAAGGTCGAAGAACATTTGGTCAAAACCATCGGTGGTTACCTGGAAATAAACAGTTACAGAGCCGGAAATTTCATATACACCCGGATCTATATTCAAATCCAATCGCCAAAACTTAACATCATAACCATAATAAGGATTAGTTCTGTATTTCACCTGCTTTTCCGGTTTTAATTTTTGCATCAACATCTGCTTTGTATGCGCACATGTGAGAGCTCCGTCTTCCTGAGCAGTAACAGTATTAATATGGAGAAAAACTGAGATAATCAAACTATAAATTAAAAATTTCATACGATTGCATTTTGTTTGTTTCTAAAAAGCAAAATTACAGACTTCGCCTGCTTTGATATTTATTTTTGGACAATTTTAAACAAATTATCAATATAAATCAGCAAGTTACACCTAAAATTCTTACAATTATATCACAAGGTATAATAATTTATTAAACCATAAATAGATAGACAATCAAAAATAATAAAACAGACAAAGTCTGAATTACATTTTTTTTTTGATCTTTGCAGCTCTCAATCAAGAAAATATTATTTGGAAATTTTCTTCAAAAGACAAACACATACACAATGAACAGACCCGGTAAACGCATTCAAAATTTTTTAACAAAACACCATGTATTAACATTAGCAACATCCTGTAAAGATATTCCTTACACATCGAATTGCTTTTATGCTTATAATGAAGAAAAAAATTTATTAATATTTTCGTCGGACAAAGACACCAAACATATCCAAGATTTAAACTGTGGCAATTATGTAGCAGCCTCTGTTGTTTTGGAAACAAAAACAGTAGGCAAAATTCAGGGAGTGCAAATGAACGGAAAACTCATTGAGCCCAAAAAAGAAATACTTGCTACTGTTAAAAAAAACTACCTCAAACGTTTTCCGTATGCTGTGCTTATGAAAACAACTTTATGGACACTGGAGCCTGACTTTATCAAAATGACTGACAATAAATTAGGATTTGGAAAAAAATTAATCTGGGAAAACAAATAATTCTTTATTTAATTTTGGGTTAATAATATAAATTTTAGTAGTTTTGCAACCTTGAATTAGACGGTCGCGTGGCCGAGCGGTTAGGCAGTGGTCTGCAAAACCATGTACAGCGGTTCGAATCCGCTCGCGACCTCTTTTTTTTGTTGGTAAAATGTTTGTTTTGCCAATTATTTATTAATTAATTTAAATTTCATCTATGCCGGTAAAAATCAGACTAGCAAGACACGGCCGGAAAAAGAAACCGGTCTATTTTATTGTTGCTGCAGACAGCAGGGCACCGCGAGACGGAAGGTATATCGAACGTATTGGAAAATATGTTCCGACAACCGAGCCTGCCACAATAGATCTTGATTTCGATAAGGCTTTATCGTGGTTACAAAAAGGAGCTCAACCAACAGACACTGTTCGCTCTATTCTCTCTACCAAGGGAGTTCTTTACAAAAATCATCTTCTTAAAGGAGTTAGAAAAGAGGCTCTTACAGAAGAACAAGCAGAAGAAAAGTTTGAAACATGGCTCAACGACAAAGAGCAAAAGCTTCAAGCTAAGAAAGAAAAGCTTGTAAAAGACGAAGAGCTTGCCGCTGTAAAAAAATTAGAGCAAGAGGAAGAAGTGAACAAAAAACGAGCTGACGAAATAGCTAAAAGAAGAGCTGAAGCAAAAGCAGAGCTAAAAGCAGAAGAGGAAGGAGACTCGGAAGAGGATTCGGACTCCAATGAAGAAGCTGCCGCTGAAGAAACAGCTGAAGCTAAAGAAGAAGAGAAAAAAGATGAATAGATTCTCCGACATTGAGTTTTTTGAAATCGGAACGATTTTAAAAGCTCATGGATTCAAAGGAGAAGTCCTCATCCATTTCTCAGAAAAATTTGAGAATTTAATAAAAAAGGAACTACTTTTCGTTTTAACCAACGGAATTTATGTTCCTTTTTTTATTGAAGAAGCTTACCAAAAAAGTAACGCTCGCCTTGCCATCAAATTCAGAGGCATCGACAACGAACAAGCTGCCGAAGAATACATAGACTGCAAAATATTTACGGAAAATTCAAACATAATAAATGAGCTTACCGAAGAGCATCTCTATTGGGAAAACTACAAAGTATATAACCGTAAGCAATACATCGGCCTTGTAACAGACTTCCTCACCATGTCTGCCAATTCATTATTTGAGGTTTTTTACGAACAGGAAGCAAAATCTGTTCTCATCCCATACAGTGAAGGACTTATTGAAACAATTGATGAGTCAAAAAAAGAAATATACTTCAACCTTCCGGAGGACCTGCTGAATATCAATGACTAATCGGGGCTGTTTCAGAAAAAGAAAAAACGTATGAATAATTCGGGTTAAACTGAATAAATCAATTTTGCATATTCAATGAATTCCCATTTTTGACTTTTGACTTTATTGTCGGAATTGATTGTTTTATTTGGTTATTGGGGTTTTGCATAACGCTTAGCATAAAAAATGTAGCGAACTACAAACGATTTCAGCCCGAAAAACCAAGTAGCCAAAGTTACCACCACTAAAATAGTCAAATCGGCAGATTTGGCGGGACTAATATGAGCTACACTGTTTAAATTTAGTAAAAACCGTTATTTTTTTATGCTTTGTTGGGTGTAGTTTATTTTATTCAGTCAATCTATTTTTCAAATCCATTCTTTCGTGTAATATTCTAATAATTTCGATTTCTTTTTCAGAAATAGAAAGATAAAATATAATGTGTTTCCCTGATTTTAGTCCAAGTAAATTTCTACTTATTCCATTATAAGTTTTTCCGAGTTTAGGGTTCTTTCCAATTTCTAAACAACCAAATTTAATTGTCGCATAATATTTGTCTGCTTGATTTTCAGACCAATTTTCATAAGTATAATTCCAGATGTTATTCAGGTCTTCCTTTGCTTTTTGTCTGAAAGAAATTTTAACCATTATTCCGTTTTTCGGATTTTAATTTTTTCAGATTTTCTTCGAAGTCAAAATTTTCATCTATTGGGCTGTTCAATCCTTCTTGAATCGCATTTCTTAAAGCAATTACTTTACTCTCTTCATTCTCTAAAAGTCGAAGTCCGGCACGAATTACTTCACTTACATTTTTGTATCTTCCAACAGAAACTTGTGAACTCACAAACTGATCAAAATAATTTCCGAGTGATATTGATGTATTTTTCATATTGAATTACATTTATTCAAATTTATCAATTTTTGGTAAGTTTACCAAATTTTTCTCGATTTTATAATTACACCCAACATTTGAGCTATACTTAGTTGCGACAATTTAGCACTTAACTTTCTAAGAACAAAACCAACTTGGAAAAATCTCCGATTTTTCCAAAGTAGTAAAGGTATAAGCAATTATGTATAGCCGTTGTTAGCCACCGGCATTATTTCCGTACTAAAAATTCTTTAGCAGTTAAAACAGGGATTTTTGAGTTTTTAAAGTCTTTTTTATTCCGCGTGATAATTACATCGATTTGATTTTCAATTGCAGAGTAGTACTGTAGCCCATCCTCAAAATCAGGGAAATTGCTGTCACTTAAAGCCAATTCCGTTATTTTATCATCTAAACTCAATAATTCTACAAGAACCTTAAATTTTCTTAATATTTCTCTCGCCTCTTTAGCTGATTTTAGTTTTGTAAGAATATAATTCGTGTTGGCAAATGTCAATGATGAAATTGTCAGCTCTAATTCTTTTTTGTCCGCACGAGAAAATAAATCAGCAGCCTCATCATAGAATTTTTCTCTTTTCGAAAGAAGATCTATGACAATATTGGTGTCTATTAGTAGTCTGCTCATTTGTATTTCTCAATTAAATAATCAGAATAAGCATCCTTAACATCAAAATCTTTATCAAGAGATATTACACCACTTAAACTTTCCACTAAAGGAGTTATGTTCGTTGCGGTTTTTTTGCGTTTCGTGAGCATCGCTAAATACGATTCTATTAGTTTTGATAGACTTGTATTATTCGTTTTAGCGTAAGTTTTTGCACTTTCGATAATTGTACCATCAAGACTTAATGTGAGTTTTTTGTCCATTATAAATTTATTTACGTGCAAATATAAATATTTATTACGTAATATCAATACGTTTTCGATTTTTTTTTTTGCTTGTACCTAACATCTGTATAAATACAACTATAATATTTTTTCATTGCGTTTATTTCGATGCTATTTTATAGGAATAATTCGGATTAATCGTGGCTGTTTCAATTCATTGATTTTTCTGAGAAAATAATTTTGAAAAAAACTCTCCCCTCCAGTTCAGACTTCGTCTGTTTTAATATTTCAAATAGCTGTACTCCTTTAATATAAAGGATATTATATGATTTTGCGATATAATTGGGCACAGGAATTATTTTTAAAAAAACCAAACATCCGGTAGTGAGATAGATAACGATAGCTGTGAATTTGTTTCAAAATTTGTTTTATCAGGCATTCAGACACTTGCAAATATACACAATGTCCATTTTTTTTATATTAAAACAGACAAAGTCTGGTTTTATAAAAACCTACTGTTCAATTCCGGACCATCGTTTGAGACCGGTATCAAAGCCGGCGGTTTCTAAAACTCGGTTCACGACAGTATCTACTAATTCGGAAATTGTTTGCGGACGATGATAAAAATGCGGAGAAGCCGGATATATTACGGCTCCGGCTCGGGTTAGTTTTGTCATATTCTCCAAATGAACTAAACTGTACGGCATTTCTCTTAAAAGTAATATCAACTTTTTTCGTTCTTTCAGCATCACATCAGCAGCCCGAGTTATCAAATCAGATGAAACGCCTGAAGCAATTCGTCCCAAAACACCCATTGAGCAGGGAGCGATAATAAGCACATCAAAACCTGCCGAACCGGATGCAAACGGGGCATTGAAATCCTTAGAATGATAGGTTGACATTTTAAATGCTGACTCGTTGAACTCGCCCAGCTCTTGCCTCCAAATATCTTTGGCATTGGATGAGAAAACCAAACCGGCGGACTCTACTTGCGGACTCAACCGCTCAGCGTTCAATTTTTCAATAATACGTTTTGCGTATATTGACCCGCTTGCACCGGCCACGCCCAAAACAATCTTTATCTTTTTCATTGGCCTAATTTATATTCCACGGCTACACTCAAATTATTATTGTACAAATAATCATCAGTTCTTATGCTGAATACTGAGCGTGAAAACCGTACTCCGATTGTCATGCGTTCAGAAAAATTGAATTCGACTTTAACTATCGGGGAAAA
>JAYEIA010000202.1:0-1644 GCA_034659855.1 Bacteroidota bacterium | reverse complement strand
CATTTTCATTTGCTTTTACGAACCGGCAGGGTTCCAATATCAACAGTGATGAAAAGACTTCTGACCGGTCATGCAATGTATTTCAATCGCAAACATAATCGTGTGGGGCATCTATTTCAAAATCGATATAAATCCATTCTTTGCCAGGAAGATGTTTATGCGCTTGAACTGATAAGATATATTCATTTGAACCCACTTCGGGCCAAAATAATACCTGACCTTAAGTTTCTGGATAAATATACGTACAGCGGTCATGCTGCCATAATGGGAAAGAAAAAGAATAATTGGCAGGATACCGATTATGTTCTCAAATTATTTAATTCCAAGTTGTCATTAGCACGCAGACGGTATAGGGAATATGTTAAAAAGGGAATATCTGTGGGAAAAAGGCCGGATTTAATCGGAGGAGGGCTTGTAAGGAGTGCCGGGGGATGGGATGCCCTAAAAGGGTTGAGAAAAATAAAAGCGTATATGAAAGGTGATGAGAGGATTTTAGGCGACAGCGATTTTGTTGAAACTGTATTAAAAGCATGTCAGGATAAGTTTGATCGTAAATATTTATTAAAATCCGGGGGACACGATTTTTATACAGTTGTTGATCGTGTTGCTAAAGTGTTAGGAATTAATAGATCTGAAGTATTATCTTCAGGCAGACAGCCCCATAAAGTACAGGCGAGAAGCTTATTATGTTTCTGGGCATCAAGGGAACTTGGCATGAGTATGGTACAATTGTCAAAACGCTTAAAAATATCTCAGCCTACAGCAAGCCAATCCGCAACCCGCGGTGAAAAAATTGCAAAAGAAAACAAATTAAAACTATTGAAAAATAAGTAATCAACATATCAAGGAACGTCCCGCAAGCCGTCCCGCAAGCGTCCCGCAAGCCGCAAGCCATTGCAAGCAGTTGAGCCCTTTGTGACAGCTATTTCAATACCTTCAAGAGCCCATTCATTATGGGTTCCGCTGATTTCCCCTGTGTATTTATCAGCACAACAAAACGATATAATCCATTTTTTTCGTTTCTTATATATCCGGCTCTTGTACTGATGCCGTCAAGAGTTCCTGTCTTATAAAACTCTCTGCCCGATTTGTGCATCAGCTCATGGTAAGTCTCGAATTTTTCAAGAATTTTATGCAGGCTATTTGCAGAGATCCTGTTTTGTCTTGATATGCCTGAGCCCTCAATAATACATAAATCTTTTACATTAAACATTTTTTTAGTATAATCTTTTACAACAAGGATTCCCCTATCAAGAGTTCCAGGAGAGCCGTATAATTTTGCACCAGCAGCGATAAGTAATTGATTGGCCATGAAATTATTTGAGTATTCTAGAAGTTTTGATATAATTTCCTTTATTGAAAAACCAGATACATACTTAAATATTAGTCTGTCATTTTCTTTATTAACTCTTCCAAGCCTTATACTGCCATTAGATTTAATGCCTTGTTTTTCAAGGAAGTATTTAAAGAGATGCCCAAAGTAAAGTGTGTTTTCACTTTCTTTATGGGAGAGCACTATTCTTCTAGTAAACTCAATACCAAGATGTTCAGGATAAAGTTTGTTTTGAACCACAATACTAGGATAGTAACTAGCAACATCAACATCATATATCACTTGAGTCTCATCTTCTTCATAATAACAAG
>JAYEIA010000201.1:0-1652 GCA_034659855.1 Bacteroidota bacterium | reverse complement strand
CAAAGACAAGGAATATTTCACTAAAATAAGGAACCGGACAAAACCCGGAAGAGTCTACAAGACTTGTCGTGGATGTGAAGGCAATTTACGGATTAAAATATATGGCTCTATTAAATGAAATTGTTGATAAATTTATTTTGTTCTTGACAACAATGACCCCAAACCCCTAAAAGGGACGGCTCAATTTAAAAACGATGTTGTTATATAAATTTTGTATTCAATAGTTCGTTAAATCTTTATAATTATCTGATATTCAGTGCCTTATAGCGTAAGCCGTAAGCGAGTTAAAGTATTGACTATTACGTACTTAGTTCGTAATTACCTACGGTGAGGGCTTCGCCGTTCGTAATTAATAATTCGTAATTTAACGAAGTGTTGAGCAAAGAGTCGTGAAAAATAAAAATAAAGGTAATCCGGCTCAAAAAGGTCGGAGTTTATTAAAAAAGCCTCAACGAAAACGATGTTTCGCAGAGGCTTATTTTATATAAAAATATTGCTTGGAGCTATCCGTTGACGCTTTTGTAGTCTGCCAAGAATTTTTCAAGTCCGATATCTGTCAAAGGATGTTTTAACAAGCCGGTAATAGCATCCAGCGGAGCAGTAACAACATCTGCACCGGCTTTTGTACAATCATTGATATGCTGTGTGTGGCGAATTGAAGCCGCCAAGACTTGGGTCGAATATCCGTACTGAGCATACATTTGTGAAATATTATAAATAAGCTCCACACCGTCGGAAGAAATATCATCCAAACGACCGATAAAAGGCGAAACATAAGTTGCTCCGGCTTTGGCGGCCAATAAGGCTTGCCCCAAAGAAAAAACCAAAGTGCAATTTGTTTTTATTCCTTTGTCCGAAAAATATTTTATAGCTTTAATGCCCTCCTTTATGACCGGGACTTTGACTGTGATTTGAGGATCCAATGCAGCCAAAGCCTCGCCCTCTGCAATCATTCCTTCATAGTCTGTCGAAATTACTTCGGCACTTACATCTCCGTCCACAATTTTGCAAATTGCCTTGTAATGTTCTATAATGTTCTCTTCTCCTTTAATGCCTTCTTTAGCCATTAAGGAAGGGTTTGTGGTTACGCCGTCAAGAACTCCGAGATCTTGGGCTTCTTTAATTTGATCAAGATTTGCAGTATCAATAAAAAATTTCATTATCTGTGGTTTAAATTATGGTCTTAGACCTATTATATGAACTGTTTTGAGTATTACCTAAAATAAGCGATTATGAACTTCGATAAGCACCAATCTTTTGTTCTCAAAATATTGACACTTCTCTTTTTTCATAATTGCTCAATTTAGGTATTACTCGGTAAGAAAAATAGTTTTACATCAAACATTCGTTGTTCCCCAAAAAAGAGAGAGGGGTAAGCTACTCATATCGCACCGCTACAACCGCCGAACCCTTGCTTCCGTCAGGACCTGGGGGAATTAAGCAGGAGCTGGTCGTATGAGACTTACCCCGGATTGCAAATATAAAAAGAGTAGAATTACTGCCAAAAAAATACTGCCTTTTTTGTGAAATAAATTGAAGAATAATTAAAATAAATTATCAATGACTTATGTGTTAAGGATATACGAAAAATAAAAAAATGATAAAAATTACCGACTAAACTTTTTTGTTTTGAAAAAAGACCGATTTGTACT
>JAYEIA010000200.1:0-8426 GCA_034659855.1 Bacteroidota bacterium | reverse complement strand
TACAGATCTACCGTGACTATATAAAACGTAAAAGTGTAAACTTAACTAATGTAAGAATAGAGGGAAACAGTGAAAAGCAGGCAAAGAAAAAATCGAAAAAGAAAAATATAGGGCGGGGCAGGGCAAGCAATGTAAAGCCGTTTTACCATGTGTCGAATTGGACCGCCGGCTACGGATACAATGAGATATTTATGCGGAATGTAAATACTCATCATAATTTGTTACAAGAATACAACGGGGCATTGGCCTACAATTATAATATTTCACCGAAAGCCATACGTCCGTTTACCAACGTTAAATTATTCAGGAATAAGGCTTTCCGAATAATTAAAGATTTCAATTTCTATTATCAGCCGTCGGTGTTTGCGTTCAGAAATGAACTCAACAAGACATACAATGAAATACAAATGCGAAATGTGGAACAGCCGCTGATAGAGTTGGATACAACATTTTCAAAGCAATTTACCTGGAACCGAGTATATGATGTAAGATATAGTTTATCTCGTTCGTTAAAGTTTACCTATAGTGCAAGCAACACCTCGTGGATTCAAGAACCTTACGGAAGAATAGATAGGTCAGATCCCCGGCGTGAACAAAAGCTGGATACGACATGGAACAGCATTAAAAATTTAGGTGATGCCAGAATGTTTCATCAGAAGATTTCAGGAAACTGGAATATTCCGATTAATAAATTGCCCCTGTTGGGCTGGACCAATGCAACCGCCCGCTATGATGCTGATTTTTTCTGGGATCAAGGACCAATTACAGAAGAGGCCGACAGTGTAAATTTGGGGCATACAGCAAAAAATAATCAACGCATACAGTTGAATTCACAATTGAATTTGGATCGCCTTTACAGAAAAGTCAGTATTTTGAAAAAAGCCGATGACCGTTTC
The DNA here is from genome assembly GCA_034659855.1 of Bacteroidota bacterium. GTDB lineage: Bacteria > Bacteroidota > Bacteroidia > Bacteroidales > JAADGE01 > JAYEIA01. Next base: position 7,530 of record JAYEIA010000200.1, on the reverse strand, counting down.
AGTAAACGAGGCCGAAGCAAAAAGAAGAAGTATGAAACAGTACAATACTCTAAGGAAAACCTCGACATAAAAAAAGGAGAAAGCAAGAAATTTTTTCACCGCTTAAATGCCGACAATCTTGATGTCAAGTTTTACGATAAAGACAAGAAAATTATTAAAGGTGAAGTGGAAGAGATTACCTCTGAAATTTTGGAGTTTACGCCCGAACAAGATGTAGAAGACGGCTCAATAAGCGTGAAAGGAAAGCGTGAAGTTAAGGACAGCCCGCTGCGGATTGTCGGCGATTACTTCTTATATACTTTGATGTCGGTGAGAAATGTATCGCTCTCTTATTCGGAGACCAACGCTACCATTGTTCCCGGTTTCGACAGGCGAAGCAAGTTCTTCGGATTTGACAGTGACTGGGATGCGCCCGGTTATCCGTTTCTTTTGGGTATTCAAAACCAAGATTACGGACGTTTGGCCTCAGAAAACGGGTGGCTTACCGGCGACAGCCTTGTAAATGCTCCGATTGTGATGAACAGCAATAAGGGCTACGATATAAAGGCGACTTTAGAACCCCTTGCCGGATTACGACTTGATGTGAGTGCCAATCGAAACATGGTAGATAATTTTCAGGAGTTTTGGTATGAAGAAAACGGAATTGCCGAGGGACGCAATGAAATTCACAACGGAAGTTTTTCAATTTCCACAATCACAATTCGTACGGCATTTAATTCAATTAACGATACCACGTATTCATCAGCGGTTTACAATCAATTTTTGGACAATCGAAATATAATTGCCGGGCGATTGGCTACGAGCAGAGCGGGACTCAATTCCGCTTATGACCCGACGGCTCCGGTGATTAATATTGAAGGTGACACCTTAAATGTCGGTTATCCAAACGGCTACTCTTCAGTATCACAAGAAGTCTTAATTCCGGCATTCATAGCCGCCTATACCAAACAAAGCGGTGCTGATGTAAACACGGCAATATTTACAAAATTTCCGTTGCCCAACTGGCGGCTGAAATATGACGGATTGACCAATTATGAATTTGTAAAGAAAAGAGTAAAGAAAATATTAATCACTCACGGATACCGTTCGTCATACATTGTCAATTCATTTCAGTCAAACCTTGATTTTGAGTTTGATCAATTTGAGAGCTTGGGGTACAGCTCGGCCCGAAGTGAGCAAAGTGAGTTATTTATACCGCATTATCAAATCAACGGTGTGGCTGTTGATGAAAAATTTACCCCTTTAATCGGTGTTGATGTCATGCTTAAAAATGATATTTCCCTGAAAGCAGAATACAGTCAGGCCAGAAGTTTGGCACTGAGTTTTGCCAACAACCAACTCATAGAAGCCAAAAACAGAGAGTATATCTTTGGTTTCGGGTACAAGATTCCGGATTTGGAATTGCCGATAGCTTTTGGGAACAATCAACAATTGCTCAAGAGTGACTTGAATATTCGAGCAGACTTTACATACCGAGAAATGATGTCTATTGTTCGACGAATTACGGAGGAAGATAATCAATTATCAGCCGGCCAGGAAAATATATCCGTAAAGTTAAGTGCCGATTATGAATTGAATAAACGAGTCAATATACGCTTGTTTTATGATCAGGTCATTAATCGTCCCAAAGTCTCCACTGCCTATAATACCTCGAATACAAAGGTTGGTTTCAGTATTCGATTTGATTTGGTTCCGAATTAGGGAGGGGGTTTTTCGGTTGGTATAAATTAAGTGGTTATAATAAAATGTGCCTATCCATTTAATTCCTCAAGCCTTTCAATTACTCCCTTTAGGGGAAGGGGTAAAATAATTGATTTTCCATCCGTTAAGAAGAGTTTGGAAAATTAAACGGGTAAGCATATAACAAAATGTGTTATGCAACCGAGTTATAAATTTTGAGATTAAAAAAGATTTATAATATATTTGTAAAAATTGGTAAACCAAAAAACAAAGCATTATGAATATTCCTGAAAATTTAAAATATACTTCTGACCACGAATGGGTTAAGGTTGAAGAAGAAACTGTAACGGTAGGTATAACTGAGTTTGCTCAGGGTGAGCTTGGAGATATTGTATTTGTTGAAGTAGAAACTGAAGGCGAAGAACTCGAGCAAGAGGAAGTTTTCGGTACAATTGAGGCCGTAAAAACTGTTTCTGATTTGCTTATGCCTGTCAGCGGCGAAGTTGTTGAAATCAACCCGGTATTGGAAGATACTCCGGAAGTCATTAATTCGGATCCCTACGGAGACGGATGGATTATAAAAATAAAAGCGTCTGATTCTTCAGAGCTTGATACTTTATTAGATTCCGTCGCTTACGGAGACAGTTTTGATTCGGAATAATTTTATTTTTGAATTATACTTTAAATGGTTTAATTATTTAATGATACAATACTTTGCTATTCAACAAATACACTCTTTGTAAAGTCAAATTATTAACCGTTTAAAGTATATAGAGAATACAAAAAGCTGCAAATATTCAATTTGTGGCTTTTTTTGCTGTGAGGTTGAATCCGGGAAGTCTGTTTTTGAGGAGGTGTTGCCCGAGGGGTTGTCTTGAGAGTGCTTAATTCTACTTTACGAAGTTTGGAAACGCTCTGAAAGAGCAATATAATTCAGCCCGATGCAACGCACCGGGTCAGGAGTAAACGAGCTTGTTCGCCCTGCAAGGGCAGTTTATTAATAAGTTGCCTTTACAAGGCGAGAATAGAAATGACAATAGCCCAAAGTGTTGCCTTGGGTTAAAATAAACCGGACTTTCAGTGCGTCACAGAAAACTCAAACTGAATTAATTTAGACTTTCAGGTTAATTTTCAATTTGTTTTAACTTCGTAAAATAGAATTAAAAAAGACTTTTAACGAGCACCTAAAGTTAAGGTCAAACCCTTTGTTTCATCTCCTCTTTTGACTTTAAGATTCACTTCATCTCCGGGGCGTTTTGTTTTTAGCAAATTTGAATATTGTCGCAAGTCATTCACCGCTTTGCCGTCAAACTCAAGAATAATATCATCTTTTTTCAGGCCGGCTTTATCTCCTGCAGAGTTTTCAATTACGCTGCCTACCTTTACGCCTTTGCCTTTGTAGGTGAACGACGGAACCGTTCCGGTGCTTACTTTACGAGAAGTTTTTTCTGTTGCCGAGGGTCCGGAATTTTTACTTGCCTGTTCTCCGGTGAAGGGCATCGGGTTTTCTCTGTCCGCCAAGTAGGTAATCACTTCTTTGGCTACAACGGCCACTTTGACCAAGCCTTTGCCGTCGATTTTATCTGCGGTATCCGACGGACGATGATAGTTTGGAGTTGCTCCTGTAAATAATTGAACAGCAGGAATTTCTTTCTCAATAAAAGCCATTTGGTCGCTGGCATCCAATTTTTGAGTTATTACCTCCGATTTTATACCTGTAGTGTAGTCGGTACCCATAAAGATAAACTTCCACTCCTTAGCTGTATTCCCGTTGAGGATCAGTAACTTTTTGTCGAATAAACTACCGTCGGTATCCAAGTTTACATTAGCAAAAATATCCCCTTTGAAATAATCGTCTTTGTGGGCAACGAAATACCTTGAACCAATCAATCCGGCTTCTTCGCCTGTGCAGGCAATGAATACGATTGTCCTTTTCGGGCGAGATGTTTTCGACAGTCGAGCCAGTTCGGTAAGAATTGCCACACCGCTGGCGTTGTCGTCGGCTCCGAAGTGTATTTTCCCCTTGTTTCCTTTTCTTACATCAGGCCAACCCAAGCCCAAGTGGTCGTAATGTGCCGATAAGACCACAGTTTCATCTTTAAAATTTGGGTCTGTTCCCGGAATAATTCCTATGACATTGGTGAGCTTCATTTTTCCTTTGTCCTCAAAGGTATGCGTGAAATTTTGGAAGTAACTGTCTCCGTCAATGGGTTTAAGACCGGCTTTTTTAAATTCAGCGGCAATATATTCAGCGGCTTTATCCAGCTCGGGAGTTCCTAAGCCTCGACCTTTTAATTCTTCAGATGCCAAGAAATTGACATGAGTCATCATGCGTTTTTCGGAGAACACCGGCTTTAGTTCAGCAAGCGCTTTACGTTTTTTAATTAAGGACAGTTTTTCTGCATTTTCGTCAAAAGTTTTTACCAAGGGCGAATTCAACACCGGCCATTGTCCTTTCGCCATATTAACGGGTTCGTCGGCTTCAAATCCTAAGTAGCTGTACTTCCCGTAGTGGGGGAGTTTACGGATTAGTCCGGGTATAGCTTTTTCGTTCTCAACAGAGATAAATATCTGTTGCTTATTAATGTTGGTGGCATCAAATACCGTAAAAATAAAACTATTGCCGTCGGTGTTATATTTTTTCTTCTCAAAAACAACGGAGTCCGGGCTGATGAATGAGTTATAGTCTGCCAATTGCTTATTAAGTTGTTGGGCATATTTGTTGTCAAATCCCAAAATCCATACCGTTTTGTCGGAAGGAATACTTTTTAGATTATTGTCATAGACAATCATGAAATTGTCGTTATCGGTTGCTTTCCACTTTTCGGCAAACGTTTTATAAACAGCTTGTTGTTTCTTGCTTGCAGCAGAAGGAAGCAGGATGATATTTTGTTTGCTTCCCCATATTTTTGATAAGGCCGGCGGAACTTCGCTTGGGTGCAGAATTCTGAAAATATCGTATTGCGGGTCAACAGCCAATTTTAAAGGTTTTGAATTGAGAGAAATCTGAAACTCCTGTTCTTTTTCGGTCATTTCAAAAACAAACGATTCAAGCCCCTCGTTACTCACTACATTTATCGGAACATCAACCGAAAAAGCATCAGTTTTTTGCTTTTGTACAATACTTATTTTTATTCGGTATTTTCCTGCATACATACTTGTATTTACCGATTTTATTGCTAATTCAGGCGCTCCTTTTCTGTTTACCCATTGGTCGAAAAATGCGTTTAGATTGAGACCCGAAATATCCTCCATCGCTTTGCGGATATCAGTATAGGAAGCGACTTTATATTTATTATTATCATAAAATTGCTTGATTCCTTTGAGGAAAATTTCGTCGCCCAATTTTCTTCTCAGCATTTGCCACATCATCATAGCTTTTCCGTAGCCTATGGATTCGCTGGCTCCGTCGTGCCTTGAATGAAAGGCGTTTAAAGGGAAATCATTGTCTTCGGCAACAAAACTGCTGAACTTTTGCAGGGTAGATCGGCGATAATTTTCGGCTGCTCCGCGTTGTTCTTTTATCAGGTGGTCGGCCATGAATACGGTGATTCCTTCGCACCAATTGCCCGATTCAAAATCGACATAAACACTGTTGCCCCACCAGTTGTGCAGCAACTCGTGCGGATATGAGGAGTGCAAAATAAAAGGAAAGCGAATAATTTTTTCGCCCAAGAGCGTAAAAGAGGGCATGCCGTAGCCGGTTTCCCAAAAGTTTTCCACCAAGGCAAATTTACTGTACGGATAATCGCCCAACATACTTTCATACATGTCGTTGTATTGCTCGGTAACTTCCAGATATTTATTTGCCAAGCCCTCATCCGGAGTTCTGAGGAAAGCCATGGCTTTTGTTCCGTTGTTCATGTCGTGCGAATATTCATTGAACTCGGCTGCAATCAGGAAAATTTCTTCTTGTGCTTTGTTGCAAACCCAGGTGTCGATATGTTTGTTCTCAGTAGAGTTCTCAAACGTTCGTTCTCCTTGAGTAACGGTTTTCCAGCTTGCCGGTAGTTCAGTTGTTAAAGCGAAAGTCATTAATTTATCGTCGAATAAGGGAACCCAAAAAGTGGATCCGGCCAAATATATGCCGATTGGTTTTATTATGCCCGGCGATTGAGCAAATCCTCTTTGATAATTTTCTTTGCTGCTGCTAAGTTCATAATTGATGGTTCCTTTGTAGGCTATAACAAAATTTTTGTCGGAACCTTTTACCTTCCATTTCGTGAGTTTCAAGGGGCGTTGTTCCGATTCTTCTTCTCTGTCCATTCCGACATCAGAGCCGGCGGCACTATCCGATATTTTTTTTAGCTTGATATTCTTTGAATGGCTGAAAGGCGTGAGAGCAGAATTCAGTAAAAATTCTCCTGAATATTCTCCGGTTATTGCAATGGAATCAATAACAGTAATTTCCGAAGTTTCGGGGTTTATTGTCGTGTATAGTTTATGGTTGACTGTATTTGAGGTTTGGGAAAAAGAGAGTAAACTAAAACTCAGTATTATGGTAATAAATATAGACGTTTTCATTTTATGGAGATTTATTTATTTCATTTGCAAAATTAACAAAAGGAGTTTTAAAATGTGCAGAATTTGAGCAGTTCGTGTAATTTTTTATTTATAGCGAAGCTTTTTATTTTTCATTTTCAGCATTATACATGAGTGTAGTTTAAAAAGGGTAAAAGTTGAAAGTCTGTAAAGTTAATTATTTGATATTCAGCAGGTTAGATAAAATTTCTATATTTTAATAATTAGTTGAATATTAGACAAATAACACTTTAAAACTATATACTTTTTACTGAACTCATACATGTGTCCGGATTAAATTCAAATTCTATACATTCAGGGGTACAGCAAAATATTAGGAATTATTCAATTGCAAAAAAAACGAAATCACAAGACAAAGAGGCAAAAAATTATTATATTTGAGATAATTGAATTTTCTAAAAACCTACTGATGACTAATCAAATTTTTGATAAGAAGCTTTCGTAAATATATACTAACTTTGGCTTAAGTTAAAAATTTAGGCTACAGATATGCTCCATTACAAAAACCAAAGAAAAAAAAACAAAACATTGTTTTTTATTTTTTTTATAAATCTCTAAATTAAAACAAATGAAAGTAATAATTCATACATTAGATGGAGTTAGAGTTGAAGAAACAAATAATATTATTTGTTGTAAAGCAGATGGCAATTTAACTAAAATTTTTATTTTTCATAAAAATAAAGAAGATAGGAAAAATTATTTTGTTTCTAAAAAACTATTAAAAGAAATTGAATTAGAATTACCGAAACCAGATTTTTATCGTTGTCATAAATCGTCTTTGATAAATTTGAAATTTTTTTTTAAATTTAATGTAAATAAAAATATGATTATTCTTGAAGATGGAACAGAAATAAAAATATCCAGAGAAAAAAAAGCGAAATCAAAAGAAAAACTTATTGCTTATATTAAAAAATACAATTCATTGCAAAAATGATACATTTTATTTCATATTTATACACTTCATTCGTTTTTTGCTACACTTCATTTTTTTATGTTGTTTTTATTTGCATAACATAATGACTTGTTTTAGTTCTGCATTTTCTTAATCAATATTTATTAACTCATTTAAAAATTAAAACAATTAAATTTATTAATTTTAAAACAATTTTTGCAGGATTTTTTATTGCTTCTATTTTATTTTTAGGAGCTTGTACAAAAGAAAAAATCGAAATGGAAGAGTTTGAGAAGAAAGAGCTTGGTTCTTTTTCAAAAGTAATAACAATAGCAGACGAAGATGGTAATAATCAGATGGTTTTAAAAATTAGTTCTGACGAAGACGGAATAATTGTCAATTATTCCGTCTTCGTC
>JAYEIA010000199.1:0-60692 GCA_034659855.1 Bacteroidota bacterium | reverse complement strand
CTCGACTCTTGAAGCATCGTCAAAACCAAACGGGGCTTCATTCTGCTTGTTATCAAAAGGGTTATTAGCAATCACATGCGAATTAAACTCAGTTAATGGCGATGAAACCTCACTTAATGGCGATGAAATTTTATTTAATTTTAGCTGTATTTCACCCAGTTTACCACTACTGTTTTGTGCAATAATAAGTTCGACCGGACCTCGTGTTAAATTTCCTTCGGCATCCTCAAAAAGTCCATAAATTTCCGGGCGGTGAACAAAGAATATTTGAGTCCGGTCTAAAAAGGTCTTAGAGTACAATCTGAAAATCAGTATTCACCCCCAATTCCTGTAGGGAGTACTGATTTTCAGAGACTTCACCCTTTAGCATTGGGGTAAAAAGTTGCTGAAAATCTCGTGTTAAAGATTTTTTAGACTGTACTCATTCATGAAAAAGAAAAAACGCATGAATAATTCAGCTTAGTTCTCTCGCAAAATATTTTCATCATATTCCAATTCAAATCGTAGTTTATGTTTGGACTCTTCCATGGCCAAAGCTTTGAATACAGACTTCAATTTTTCGGTAGGAGCCTTTTCAGACAGGACACTGTACAATTTAAAAGCCGCTTTTTCTCTCTTCATGGCAAGTACCAAGGCGTCTTCGTAGCTCATATTTTTCGTGGGTTCACTCTTCACGACATAGTCTGCTATGTTCAATGTTTGTACAGATTCCACCGGCAAATCAAAGCTTTGTTCATTTTTTATTTTGGTAAGCCGCGCTTTATGCGAGACCTCTTCTTTAGCAAATTCCGCAAAGGTTTCTCCCATATGATCCGTACGGGCATTTTGAGCCAATTCGGTGTAAAAGTCCACGGCTTTTTGCTCATTGTCTATTGCAAAATCAAGAATTTCGTCTATTGTATTAAATTTTTCCATCGTAATTATTTTTTTGTTTCACTAAAATTCAGACTTCGTCTGTTCTGATATTTATTTTTGACCAATTTTAAACAGATTATCAATAAGTATAGTTTAAAAAGGTTAAAAGTTGAAAACCTGTAAAGTTAATTGTGTGATATTCAGTAAATTACAAGAAGTTAACCTATTCAAAAAAACACCTCTATTCTAAACTACAGCCACATACTACAATAACTGCCTGAATATTAGACAAATAACACTTTTAACTTTAAAACTTTATACTTTTTATACTGAACTCATAACTATATAGATAATAAAAAATAATAAAACAGACAAAGTCTGAAATTACAATTATTTGTTAAAAGATTGCTCAAAAAAATCATTAAACTTCTTAGACAAGATATCGCCGCCATGCTTATATTTTCTCCTGTTGTTATCAAAATCGGCAACAGACAAATTGAACGTTTTGTCTTGGCTTGTTTTGGGTAACAGGGCAAAAATTTCCGATTGAATATCGACAAAAGACGGATTACCGTTAATTCCGAAACGAGCCATTAAGTCCAAATACTGCTCAATGTTAGTCTTGGAAACCTTTGACTCTGCCTGCTTCTCAAATTCTTGCACCACTTTCTGCGTATTGGTATAACTTCCGTCGGACTCAAAACCGGCAGTGGCCGGAAGTATCAGGTCGGCCATTTCGGCTGTTTCTGTTTTAAATAGATCTTGCACTACAACAAAGTCGGGGGCGGTTAGCCATTCTTTAATTTCTGATTTATCAATGGCACAACCTATCGGGTCTTCTCTGAAAATAAACATATTTTTGAAATTCCCGGCTTTCACATCAGCACATAAACACATCCCGTCTGTCGGAATATCCGATACACCCCAAACCTCTCTCAGTTTCTCTTGATAGGCCTTGTCGTTTGTTGGCTGCAAACCGATACCGCTTTCCGGATGAATTCCCATATCAATAATTCCCTGAGAATTCATACCTTCTTTCAAAGCAATAATTCCGGAGGCTGTTTTGCCGAGTTTTCCGGTAATTACGGCCAAATTTCGAAGTTCGGTTGCCGTATTACTCGACACATTCTTTTCGGAAAATACCAGCACGGCATTCATTTCATTATTATAATTTTCGGCAAATGTCTTAATGAGTGCTTCGCCGTTTTCGTCGCCGGCTTCATGAGCTAATTCTTCAAAATCTTCATTTAAAAGTTCGGCTTTATATTTTTCAAAACCTGTTGCTCTGTCCTTGATAAACATCTCATTTTGTCGGTTGTTTTCCAACAAATAGTAATTTACTGCTCGTACAAATGCATGCAGAGTATTAATTCGTGTAACTTTGTCTGACTTATGTTCAAGCTCCGGAACCGGTTTTACCGACAGAAACTCCACCTTTGCTCCATAACGATTTCGAGCATCAAAAACCTTAAAATTCACCACCGAATTTGATGATTGAATATCAGAATTTATAATATAAATTGTTCCGGCTTTTTTCAAATCTTCCAAAGGGACATTGTTCTCGGAACTCCGCATATAGCCATCGCCTCTTCTGAGGTATTGATAGCTGTTTATATTATTTGTTTTTACGGCAGCCCCGGAAAATTTCCGTATCAAATATAACTCTTCGTTTGAAAGTCCCGACCCGGCCATAAATAAGTTGTCATCGGGTTCAACGGCTTTTATTTTTTGTTCAATAATATCAAAAGCTTCGTCGAATTCGATTTCAACAAACTCGCCGTTCTTTTTTAACAGTGGTTTCTTCAGTCTGCCGGAATCATTAAATACATTATAACCAAACTTGGCTTCACGCCCGATATTTCCATCGGGGTTTACACTTGAGGGTATCCCGGTGGCTTTCATATAAAAATTTGATTTGTGATGCAATTCTATCGTAAATCCCTCAGATCCAAAGGGGTCTATCGTTTCAAAACTATCCATTTTTAACGGTCCCGGTTTAAACGGAACATTCTCTGTAATCGCTCCCGTTGGACAGGTCGAAATACACAGTCCGCACGACTCACAAGTAGTGTCGGTAAGAGAACCTCCCATTGAGGGTGCAACATAAGTTCCAAAACCCCGGTCAACCAAGCCTAAGGCGTCGGCTCCCACTACATCCTTACATATTCTGACACATCGTGAACATAAGATACACTTATTATTGTCAATTTCAATAAACGGATGAGAAAAATCAACACGATGCTCATTAAACTCCCCTGCAAATCTATCCTGCTCGGCTCCGTAAGTTGTGGCATGTTCTTTCAAGTCGCAGGTAAAATATTCTGTACAACCGCACTCCATACATCTGTTGGACTCATGCTTCACCACGTCTTTTCCGGCATAGCCCAGCTCAACTTCTTTAAAATTAAGTCGGTCTTTTCCCGGTAAAGTAGGCATTTCTTCTCTCTGTTGCTTTTGGTAACGATCAACATAATCATCAGAAACTTGCTCCTTGAAATTTGATTTTCTACTGATAAATTCTTTCTTCTCCGGTTCAATCTTTTGCCCTGTAAGATATTGATGACAAGAGCGTGATGCTACTTTTGCCTGAGCTATAGCTTCAATAATTGTTGCAGGTCCGGAAACTCCGTCGCCTGCTGCAAAAACATTTTCTACTCCGGTTTGCAAAGTTAGGGGGTCAGCATCTATGTCGCCCCATTTATTTGCTTTGAGTTCACCGTCTTCAATTGTGTCATTAATATCATCCAAAAAATTAATATCTGTTTTCTGTCCGATAGCTGCTAATATATAGTCAGCTTCAAGGTCAAATTCAGACCCCTCAATAGGTATTGGTCTTCTTCTTCCCGAAGCATCGGGCTCACCAAGTTCCATTTTTATCAAAGTTACAGATTTCAATTTCCCGTTTTCGTCTTTATTAACTTCTACGGGATTGTGCAACAATTTATATTCTACACCTTCAATTTTCGATTCGTGAATTTCGATTGGGTTAGCAGGCATTTCTTTTTCCGTTCTTCTGTATATTATCTGAACATCAGTACTGCCACATCGAACAGCAGTTCTGCAGCAATCCATGGCCGTATTACCGCCACCGACTACTAAAACTGTTTTGCCGGAAAAATCATAATGCTGACCGGTCATTTCCATATTTCTCAAAAAATCAATTCCGGAAAATACACCTTCGGCATCTTCACCTTTAGCACGCAAAAGCGTTCCTCTCTGTGAGCCTATGGTTAAAATCACTGCGTCATATTCATCTTTCAACTCTTTGTACACGAGATTGTCGCCCAGTTTCTTATTACAATAGATATTAGCTCCGATTTCAGTTATAGTATCTATCTCTTTCTGCAATAAATCGTTAGGCAATCGGTATTCGGGAATTCCATATCTGAGCCATCCTCCCGGATTTGGATTTGCTTCATAAATATCGCACTGATGCCCTTCCTGTTGAAGAAAATATGCAGCTGACAGTCCTCCCGGCCCTGCACCAATTATAGCAATTTTCTTTCCTGTTGCCGGTTTCACTTCGGGAACATATTTATGCTCCGAAGCTAAATCATAATCAGAAGCATACCGCTTCAAATAATCAATGCCTACTGCTTCATCTTCGTCTAACAAATTTCTTCGGCATGCAAGTTCACAAGGCCTTACGCACACTCTACCGCATATTGCGGGCAAAGGATTAGTTTCTTTTATTAAGGCAACAGCTTCCGAATATAAACCTTTGTTTATCAAGGAAATATATCCTTGAACATCTACTCCTGCCGGACAAGTTTCTTTACAAGGAGCAACACAGTCGGCATAATGATTACTGAGGATGAGGTCCAAAGCTGTTTTTCTTGATTTATGGACTTCCGGAGTATCTGTATTAATAACCATGCCTTCGGATAGTTTTGTAGAACATGACGGCTGATGCCCTTTCATTCCTTCAACTTCTACCACACAAAGGAAGCAAGAAGAAAAAGGATCCAATCTGGGGTCGTTGCACAAAGTCGGCACTTCAATGTTATTCTCTCGGGCAAGGTCAAGAATAAAGTCGCCTTTATTTCCCTTAACTGTTTTCCCGTTTAATATTACGTTTATTTTATCACTCATTGTTTTTATTTTCGATGTTCGGGTATTACTGTATTAATTACTGAATGGTATCGGGTTTTATTTTCTAAGACAGTTTTATGGCATCAAACCGACAAGCGTTGAAACACTCACCGCATTGAATACAATCATCTTGTCTAATAAAATGAACTCCTTTTCTTTCTCCGTCAATAGCATCAACCGGGCATTTTACTGCGCAAACCGTACAACCGGTACAGGCTTCGGGGATAACCTCATAGGTTAATAACTTTTTACAGCTCAGCGCCGGGCATTTCTTGTCTCTTATATGTGCTTCATACTCATTACGAAAATATTTTATGGTGGTAAGCACCGGGTTTGGTGCTGTTTGACCCAGCCCGCAAAGTGAATTATTTTTTATTTGCACGGCCAATTCTTCCAATCTTTCAATATCTCCTTCTTTGCCTTCTCCCTCGGTAATTCGTGTTAAAATTTCGAGCATTCGCTTTGTTCCCAGTCGGCAAAATGTACATTTTCCACAAGATTCCTTTGCTGTAAAATCAAGAAAGAAACGAGCAATGTCTACCATGCAGGTAGTTTCATCCATCACTACCATTCCTCCGGATCCCATAATGGCTCCGGTAGCATTCACTTGATCGTAATCAACTTCGGTATCGATTAAATGTTCGGGAATACATCCTCCGGATGGGCCGCCAAGCTGCACTGCTTTAAATTTTTTATCATCTTGTATGCCTCCGCCTAATCCAAAAATAATATCTCGAATAGTCATACCCATAGGGACTTCAACCGAACCGCCTTTTTTTATTTTCCCGGTAAGGGCAAATACCTTGGTTCCTTTACTTTTTTCGGTACCATACTTATTGTAAGATTCGGCACCATTTGCTATTATATAAGGTATATTGGCAAAGGTTTCCACATTGTTGATATTTGAAGGTTTTTGCCAAAGGCCTTTTTCGGCAGGGAACGGCGGTCGTTTTCTCGGCATTCCTCGTTCTCCTTCAATAGAAGCCATCAAAGCCGTTTCTTCTCCACAAACAAACGCTCCGGCTCCTTCTTTTACATAGATATCAAAATCAAATCCGTCGAACCCCATAGCATTTTTTCCCAAGTACCCTTTGTCTCCGGCTTGTTTAATCGCTGTATTCAAGCGTTTAATAGCCAAGGGGTATTCGGCACGGCAATAGATTATTCCACCGGTAGCTCCTATGGCTTTTGCTCCGATAATCATCCCCTCGATTATGGCATGTGGATCACCTTCAAGTAAGGATCTATCCATAAATGCTCCGGGATCTCCTTCATCGGCATTACAGATAATGAACTTCTGGTCGGCCTTGCTGTTGTTTGCAAATTTCCATTTTATACCTGTCGGGAATCCTCCCCCGCCTCTTCCGCGTATTCCGGACTCGGTAATCACTTCAATAATTTTTTCGGAAGAAATATTTTTTTCAGCAATCTCTCTCAGAGCTTTGTAGCCTCCTTTTGCTTCATATTCTTCAATTTTATCCGGATCAATCAAACCACAATTTCGCGTAGCAATTCTCACTTGCCCTTCGTAGTAATCTTTCTCTTCTGCCTCAAATTGATCAGTATATACAACATAATCTTTAATCGGATTATCATTATTGAGATGCTCCTCCATAATTTCAAAAATCCTTTTTTCATCGACATCTCCATACAAATATGATCCTGTATCATCCACAACTTCTACCAAGGGTTCACGGTAACACATGCCTATACAACCTGTTTTTGTTAATTCAAAATCAAGGTCTTCGGCCTTTATAATTTTTTCAATTTTATCATATATTTTATTAGCTCCCGCAGCTATTCCGCAACTCGCAAGACCAACAGTTATTTTCTTTTTTCCCATGATACTTTAATTATTAAAGTTGTATAAGTCTTATAAAAAACACATTCAATATTTTTTAGAATGCTTACTCCTTTTCTTTTATCTTAATTTCTTTTATTACTTTTTGTGCGGCTTTTCTATTTAGTTTACCGTAGGTCTCTTCATCTACCATCATAGCAGGAGCAAGTGAACAGCAGCCCAAACAAGCAACTGATTCCAGAGTAAACATACCGTCTTCAGTTGTTTCTCCGTCTTTTATCTTTAAAGTATCCTGAAGAGCATCGGTAATAGCTCCGGCATTTTGCACATGACAAGCCGTTCCGTGACAAACTTTTACAATATGCTTACCCACCGGAGTTAACCTAAACTGAGAGTAAAATGTTGCTACGCCGTACATATCACTCAACTCCAATCCTACTTCTTTATTAATTTTATGAAAAGCCTCTTCCGGCAAAAACCGATAAAGGTCTTGTATGCCCTGAAGTAATGGAATCATATTGCCTTTCTTGTTTTTATATTTCTCTATGAGGGGATTCATCAAAGAAATATCAATTCCGTCTGTTGAATCAGAATTCGGCTGTTTTGATATACGTTGAATTCGCATTATTTTTTGGTTTTTAAAGAGTATGATTTATCTCATTGTTATTTCAAGCCACCAATTTAGAGGTTTTCGCCTGAAATTACAATTGCAATGATTTATAACATATACTTTAACAATATTCTTAATCATGCAGTACTGATTATAACACACTTGCAAAGTAATTTAGTTTCAGTCTAAACTACTCAAATTTAAAAATGAGAAATGCAACAAAGTATTTAGGAACGGATACGAAATAAGTAATGATACAATTATTTAATGGTATAATGGTGCAATAACTCAACGGATTATCAGTAGTATAACAATATTAAAATACGGGAAAATTTATGTGTTACTACTTATCATTGGGTAAGCAGAATATTTGTGCTTTGAAAAAATTGTGTAGTTCTTGCAACATGAATTTTAGAAAATTTGCAATTAATACATTTTGTCGATTGCAATCTGCAAAATATTGTTAATTTTGTCGATTGTAATATTAAAAATATGGAAAAACTAATACAACAATTTCGTACACGCTTAAACTCAGTTGATTTAAGTTTTAAAAGATATTTGTGGGAGCAAATAAATTGGAAAAATCGTTTGTCGGCAATTGTGGGTGCAAGAGGTGTGGGAAAAACTACTTTGCTTTTGCAACATATAAAGCAAAATCATAAAAATTTAGATGACGTTTTATATGTGAGTTTGGATAATTTATATTTTAGCAAAACGACACTAAGCGACTTTACCGACGAGTTTGTAAAACAAGGCGGTAAATATTTATTTATTGATGAAGTTCACAAATACCCTGATTGGTCGGTTGAAATAAAAAATATTTACGACACATACCCCGAACTTTCTATTGTTATTACAGGCTCTTCGGCATTGGATATTCATAAAGGAAAAGGCGATTTAAGTCGCCGAATAATTATATACAAAATGAACGGTCTCTCATTTAGAGAATTTATTTTGTTTAAATACAATATTAATTTTCCTGTTTACAGCTTATCTGAAATACTCCAAAATGCAAACGAAATTGCAGAAACAATAAATAATAGTATTAAGCCTATAAAATATTTCGGTGAATATTTAAAAACGGGTTATTATCCTTTTTTTACAGAAGATGAAGAAGGTTATTATGAACGAATAGAGCAAACTGTAACTCAAATTATTGAGAATGACTTGCATAGTATTGAAAATATTGATTATACAGCTATACATAATTTAAGAAAATTACTTACAATAATTGCTGAAATAGTTCCTTTCAAACCAAATATATCTAAACTTAGTCTTAAAATAGGAATTAATAGAGAAACATTAGTAAAATACCTTTATTGGTTACATCGAGCCGAATTATTACTCTTGCTTACAACCAATAAATTTGGAATAAGCAAACTTAATAAGCCAGACAAAGTATATCTTAACAATCCAAACTTGATATATGCACTAACCGAAAGCAAAGTAAATGTTGGAACTTTACGCGAAACTTTTTTTTATAATCAGTTGCATGTGAACCATAAAATAAACTATACAGATAGAAGTGATTTCCTTATTGACAATACATATATTTTTGAAATAGGCGGAAAAAATAAAACTCGAAAACAAATTGCCGGTATTAAAAATGCATACATAGCTGCCGATAATATTGAATACCCCCACAAAAATACTATCCCGGTATGGATGTTTGGGTTTTTGTATTAAAAATTCCTATGAGAACTTTGCGAAACCGGACTCTGACAGGTTTCTGCTTGCCAAATTCTGTGAGTTTTCAAATTTGTGTTTTGTTTGCAAACCTAACCGGTGAAAAAAATAGCCTTTGCCTTCTGCGTAATACAAAATTATTGTATATCTGCATTGTGCAAAAGGCAATATAACCTCAAGAGGCAATATAACCTTATGACTCTGGTCTAAAAAGTATGTTCTGTTTTAGTAAAACAAGCTATATGATTGATTATTAGAACTTTACAAATCCCTTTACAATTAACTTAAAACTCTTATTTTTAGCACTTTAACTTTATATAATAAACGTCTTATGTAAATGCTGTAATCTTAAATCCGTCAGACCGCTCAAAGCGGTCAGACGGGTATAAACAGCAAAAACTTATGGCCTTTATTATAAACTTTCAACTTTATAACTTTTTATGCTTATCCGCTTAATTACCCAAACTCTTATTAACGGATGGAAAATCAATTATTTTACCCGGTAAAAGCTATCTATATTAGCCCCGAATTAATGCGGAATTTTTGGGGATTTAAATTACATTAGTTTTGCAAGCGACAAAGAACTACAAATATGAACAATAATAATAAAAACCACGAATAAGCAATAATAAAAAACCGGAAATTGTTTTAGAACTATTGTGCGGAAGTTCAACAGAAGCACTCAGTCGTCAAAATAAGGCGGCAGTTCACCAACTTTGCGAATGGTGCAAGCAGTCATAAAAAATGGAAGTACCGGCTTTAAGAAGCAACCCAAAGAAACAAAAGTATCCTCGCTAAGCTGACTATGTAAAATGAAAAAAACAAAGATGCTAAGCGAAGTTTTTAACTTCGCTTTTTCATTATCAAATTGTTAGTCTGTTTTTGCTATGGGAAAATAGTAGTTAATCCTACTTTTAAAAATCCTGACCCATGGTTTGATTATCAGGTGTTTGTAATAATTTGTTCGTAAAATAAAATTGTCGTATTTCATTGAAATTTTTAATAAAAAAAATAAGGTAATAAGGTTTGAAATCCTGTTAATCCAAAATTCTACTAAGGTTAAAACCGTAAGAATACTTGTACTGAGCATTTGTCGAACTAAGGTTCTTAAGCTAAGTAATAAACCTTATCGTTTTTTTAAACCTTAGTAGAAATAAAAAAAAACACGAACAAGCTTATTACCTTATTTTCAATTTACGTCAATTTAGTTTGCGAAAGGTCAGGATTTCTAACTTTACGATGTTTGGAAACGCTCTGAAAGAGCAATTTAATTCAGCCCGGTGCAACGCACCGGGTCCGTAATAAACGAGCTTGTTCGCCCTGCAAGGGCAGTTTATTAATAAGTTACCTTTACAAGGCGAGACTAAAAATGACAATAGCCCCAAGGCGTTGCCTTGGGTTGAAATAAACCGGGCTTTCAGCCCGCCACGGAAAACTCATACTGAATTAATATAGACTTTCAGGCTAATTATCAATTTGTTTTAACTTCGTAAAGTAGAATTAAGGAACAAAAACAATATTACTAAAACTCAACTCAACAAAAACTTCCCGGAAAGCATACAGAATAAAGCTTTACTGCATTGTTAATAAAATTATTGATAAATAGTGGGGAAAAGTGGGACAAAGTGTGTAAAAGTGGGAAAATTGTCATATATTTGTCAATAATTTAAATATCAGAGGATTAAGTTATGACAAGTTTTATTGGCGATTTTACAGGCAGAGTTGACGCTAAAGGGCGTGTGATTCTTCCTGCGCCTTTAAAAAAGCAATTACTGTCCAAGGGGATTGATTCTTTTGTCATAAAGCGTGATATTTTTGAAAAATGCTTGATTTTATACACCGCTGACGAATGGAAGCGACAAAACGAAATTATTCGTTCAAAAATTAACCCCTACAATAAAAAACATAAGGTATTCTTACGAGAATTTTACAGAAATACCTCTGAGGTTCAATTAGACGGAAACAACAGGATATTGATGCCGGCAGACTTAATAAATTATGCCGATATAGAGAAGGACGTATATTTCTCCGGTCAAGACAGAAAAATAGAAATTTGGTCAAAAGACAACTACCTCGCTGCCGAAGAAAGTCCTGAGGACTTTGCACAACTTGCCGAAGACATTATGGGAGGCGAACAACCGGAATTATAAGTCATGGACAGAACATATCATGTCCCGGTGATGTTGGAAGAATCTATTGCCGGATTAAACATAAAAAATAACGGACTGTACGCCGACCTTACCTTTGGCGGAGGAGGTCACTCAAAAGCAATTCTTGACACGAACAAAACCATCAAGTTGTTTGCTTTTGATAAGGACTCCGAAGCTGAACTCAATGCTGAGGCACTGCAGGATACCACTGAATACAAAGAGCGTTTATATTTCTTTAAATCGGATTACAGGTATGTAAAAAACTTTATTGACTATTCGGAGGAAGGTAAACTAAACGGGGTGATTGCCGATCTGGGCGTATCTTCTCATCAATTTAACGAGGCCGAGCGCGGATTTTCATTTAAAAAATCGGCCGACTTAGACATGAGAATGAACAGAAAATCGGAGAAAACGGCGGCAACAATTGTTAACGAATACACTTATGAAGAACTGAAACGAATATTTAAACTTTACGGAGAACTTAAAAAAGCGGGATATTTTGCAAAGCTAATTTCAGAATATCGTGTAGAAAAGAAGCTGATAACTACCGATGATTTGAACGAGGCAGTGCAAAAAGCTCTGCCAAAATACAATGAGTACAAGGTATTGGCTCAACTGTATCAAGCGTTGAGAATAGAGACTAATGATGAAATGGGCGGGCTTGAAAAAATGCTCACAGCCTTACCCGAGATTATACAAAAAGGCGGACGATTGGTTGTACTCACCTATCATTCTTTAGAGGATCGAATGGTGAAAAATTTTATTAAAAGCGGGAATATTGACGGTATTGTTAAATCAGATATATACGGAAACAAGGAAACTGAATTTAAGTTTTTGAAGCCCAAATTCAGACTTCCGTCAGCAAACGAAATTGAACAAAACAGCAGGGCAGCGAGTGCTAAATTAAGAATTGCCGAAAAATTGTAATATGGCTCAAGAATCATACATCAAACAATTACTAAACGGTGAATGGCTTCAAAAGAAGTGGTTTACACAACACTCCCGCCTGTTTTTTATTACCGTGGGGGTATTTGTTTTTTATCTGTACCAGCAATACCGAGTTGAAGCTCTGTATTTCAAAGCTACTGAACTAAAGAAGGAACTCAGAATAGTTCGAACAGAATATGTTTTCACCAGTGTGGCTGTAATGAATAAAACATTGGAATCAACAGTACTGAATAGTCTGAAAGCAAAGGATATAAACCTGCATATTCCTGTAAAACCGGTGCAGTCTGTAAATATTAGTAAGCAAAACAAGAATAATGAGTAAACGAAATTCAAATAAAGGATTGGTTTTTGCCAGAGTCGGTTGGCTCTATGGTACTGCCTTGCTGTTTACCGTAATAGCAGCCTTTATGATGATTCGCCTCAATTTTGTAAACAGTGATCGTTTCGAAAGAATAAAAGAAGTATCGGCATTTAAGAATGAAACCCGCTTGCCTATACGAGGGGACATAAAAGACAGTAATGGTAATCTTTTGGCTACAACAGTGGTTCGATACAATGTGTATTTTGATGTAGGAACACCTCTTTTGACCGACAGCTTATTTAATGCAGATATCGACTCCTTGACTATTCGGCTCTCAGCATTTAATAAAACGCATACACCACAAGAATACATTAAACTGATAAGGTCTGTTAAAGCAGATCCCAACCAACGCATAATCATTGCGGCCAAAGATATTTCTCCGAAAGAAAAAAGTTACCTCAAAACGTTCCCCATATTCAGAGAAAAGAGCAGCTTGAAATCAGGCTTTGTTTCCGAAGCACATTATGAGAGAAAACTGCCCTTCGGAAACCTTTTGGAAAGGACGATTGGGGACATCACTGAAGAACCCGGAATAAAGGGGCAATTCGGAAACAGCGGACTTGAAGGCTATTATCATTCTACACTTTCCGGAGCTCCGCAAGAAATTGTTGTTCAAAATGTTGCCGGAAAAAGCAAGCCTGTTTCAGAAAACAGTGAACTCTTAGCAGAAAAAGGCTATGATTTGCTGACAGCTATTGATATTAACCTCCAACATTATGCTCATAATGTACTCAGAGATGAAATGTTTGATGCAAACGCAAAGCATGCGACGCTGGTAGTAATGGAAACGGAAACCGGCTACATAAAGTCTATGGTAAATATAAAAAATAACGGCGATTCCACGCTCGGCAAACCGGAAAATTATGCGGCAGGGTACAGCTTGGCACCCGGTTCAACATTTAAACTCCCGGTACTCATCGCTGCCCTTGAAGACGGCTACATCAAAGGAAATCAAATAATTAACACAGGGAAGGGATACGTTCACATGCACGGGGAAGACATCACGGATCACAGAGCATTGGGAAAAATTACTGTCAAACAGGTACTCTCCTATTCTTCCAATGTAGGCATGTCGATGATAATTGATAAATATTATACCGGAAATAAAGATCGTCTCATTCGTAGATTTTATGATATGGGACTCAATAAAAAATCCGGTATTGATGTGTTTGGAGAACGCAGTCCTACATTCGATAATGCAACCACAAACGACTACACCTTTGTTTCCTTATCCTTTGGTTACGGATTAAGAATAACTCCCTTGGGTTTACTTACATTTTATAATGCCATTGCCAATAAGGGATATAGAGTAACTCCCCGACTTGTTAAAGCATTTGAAGAAAACGGGAAAATCGTTAAAACGTTTAATTCTAAACAAGATGCAGACTTAATTTGTTCGAAAAAAACACTTAAAACAGTTCAAGAGGCTCTCGAAGGGGTAGTTTCGGAACCAAGAGGAACTGCACACGGAATTAAAAGCAACGCATTCAAAATTGCCGGAAAAACCGGGACAGCAAAAAAATATGACAGCAAAACACAACAGTTTATCAATGAATACAGAGCATCATTTGTCGGATACTTTCCGGCTGATAAGCCAAAGTATTCCATGATTGTTGTACTCTACGGAACCAATGGAGACAAATATGACGGCGGCAAAAGAGCAGCTCCGGTTTTTAAAAAAGTAGCCGAATGGATATGGCAAAGAGACGGAGAATTAAATCGGCCAAAACAAATAGTCTCAACCGGACCGGTTGATGCGCCATTTTCAAAAAGCGGAAACAAATCGGATGCCGATAAAATACTGACCGCTTTGCAAATTCCTTATGAAGTAAATAACAGCCATACCGGCAACTGGATTACAACAGAAAAAGATAAATACAAAATAAACTATAAGCAAAAACAATTTTCGAGAGGAACAGTACCCTCAGTATTAGATTTAGGTGCAAAGGATGCCGTATTTCTTATGGAGTATTGCGGACTCAATGTTGAAATTTCAGGAGCCGGTACGGTGCGCTATCAGTCCATTACTCCAAATACAAAAGTTGAAAAAGGAATGACCGTAAAATTAGAACTCAGATAAACGCTTTAATATGATACAAATCAGCGATTTATTAAAAAATGTAAGTACAGAAAAAATTGACGGCTCAGTCAATAAGTCGGTCTATGCACTTACTTTTGATTCAAGAAGAGTTACTAAAGGTGCCATTTTCTTTGCTGTTATCGGCGAAAATACCGACGGACACAAATTTGCTCAACAAGCTGCAGACTCAGGTGCTGTTGCAGTTGTTGTAAGTAATAATCAAACGTACAAGGATACAACAACGATACAAGTGAAAGACACCGCAGTAGCTATGGGGTGTGTTGCCGGAAATTATTACGGCAATCCCTCCAAAGACCTGCAGCTTGTGGGCATCACCGGAACAAACGGAAAAACCACGACAGCAAGCTTGCTTTATAAACTTTTCCTTGACATGGGATACAAAACCGGACTTATTTCCACGGTGGCCAATTATATTAACAAAAAGGAGTACAGCACAAAGTTCACAACCCCCGACCCCATTACCCTAAACAGGCTGTTACGCCAAATGGTTGATAAGGGATGTAAATATTGCTTTGCGGAGATTAGCTCTCATGCCTTAGAACAAAAAAGAGTTCACGGTTTGCATTTCAAAGGGGCTGTATTTACCAATATTACACATGACCATTTAGATTATCACAAAGATTTCAAAAGTTACATCTATGCAAAAAAGAAACTTTTTGACGCTTTGCCCAAAGACAGTTTCGCATTGATAAATGCGGATGATAAAAATGCGGATGTTATGTTGCAAAATTGCAAAGCAAAGCCCTATAAATACGCTATGAGAACATTAGCTGATTTTAAAACCAGCCTGCTTGAAAGCAGTTTTGAAGGCATGAAATTGGAAATGAACGATACGGAAGTTTGGACGCTGATGGCCGGAGATTTTAATGCTTACAATATTACTGCCGTTTTCGGGACAGCTGTACTTTTAGGTTTACGAAAACGAGATATTTATACCAAAATAAGTGCGTTTACTCCGGTAAGGGGGCGATTGGAAACCATTAATTTATCGGGTATTACGGCCATAATTGACTACGCTCATACTCCCGATGCCCTTAAAAATGTATTGCACACCATTAATGCTGTTAAAACACCCAATCAAATACTGATTACAGTCATAGGAACGGGCGGAAACAGAGATCGTACGAAACGCCCGAAGATGGCATCAATTGCACATACCAACAGCGACAAACTTATCCTGACCTCTGATAACCCTCGAAATGAAAAACCGACAGACATCATCAATGATATGCTTGAAGGCTTGACAAAAGAAGAAGAGGCAAGCACATTAAATATAAGCGATCGGAAGGAGGCCATAAAGACGGCTGTCCTGTTGGCTTCAAAAGATGACATCATCCTAATCGCCGGCAAAGGACACGAAACATATCAAGAAATCAAAGGCATACGAAGCCAATTTGATGACAAAGAAATTGTAACCGAATTTTTAAATATTAAACAGACACAATAAATAATTTTATGCTGTATTATCTTTTTCATTATCTTAACCAGTTTGACTTTCCCGGAGCGGGACTGTTCGAGTACATCTCGTTCAGAGCAGCCTTGGCGGCTATTATTTCGCTTTTGGTTTCTATGTGGTGGGGAAAAAAGATAATCAACTATCTGCATAAAAAACAAATTGGCGAAACGGTACGCGACCTGGGTCTGGAAGGACAAAAAGAAAAATCAGGTACACCCACCATGGGAGGTATCATAATAATTGGTGCCATACTTATTCCGGTTCTGTTGATTGCCAAACTGGGAAACGTTTACATCCTCTTAATGATATTGACTACCATATGGTTAGGAGCCGTTGGGTTTGCCGATGATTACATCAAAACATTCAAAAAGAACAAAGACGGACTTTCGGGCAGAGTAAAAATATACGGGCAGATTATATTAGGGATTGCCGTTGGCCTAACATTTTATTTAAACGACGACATCCAAATAAGAGAAAACCCGCAAGCATCCACAATTTGTGAAACCAATGTACAACCCGAAAATTTTAAAACAAAAGCCGAAAAACCGGTAAAAACAACCATTCCGTTTTTTAAAGATAATGAATTTGACTATTCAAATTTAGCATGGTTTGCCGATGAATCAAAAGAAAAATGGACTTGGATAATATTTATTATTGCGGTTGTAATCATTATCACGGCGGTATCAAACGGAGCAAACCTCACCGACGGACTCGATGGCTTGGCTACAGGAAGTTCAGCTATAATTGGCACAACGCTGGGAATATTTGCCTATTTATCCGGTAACCTCATTTTTGCCGATTATCTGAATATAATGTACATCCCAAACATTGGTGAATTGGTCATTTTTGCCAGTGCATTTATTGGCGCCACCGTCGGGTTCTTATGGTATAATTCATACCCTGCGCAAGTATTCATGGGCGATACCGGAAGCCTGACAATCGGCGGTATTATTGCAGTATTTGCAATTATTGTAAGAAAAGAACTTTTAATACCAATTTTAGCAGGAATATTTTTGGCAGAAAGCCTGTCGGTCATAGTCCAAGTGCTATATTTTAAAATTACAAAAAAACTCACGGGAACAGGAAAACGAATCATACTAATGGCTCCCTTACATCATCACTATCAAAAGAAAGGAATTCCGGAATCAAAAATTGTTACTCGATTCTGGATTATAGGTGTACTCTTGGCCATTTTGTCAGTTATAACATTAAAAATCAGATAATGAAGACAAAGCTCGTCATACTCGGAGCCGGAGAAAGTGGAACCGGTGCTGCTGTTTTAGCAATAAAGCAGGGCTTTGAGGTATTCGTATCCGATTTTGGAAGCATATCGGCGGGATACAAAAGGTTACTTCAAAAATACAAGATTGAATTTGAAGAAAATAAACACAGTACAGAGAAAATTCTTGAAGCTGAAAAAATCGTAAAAAGCCCGGGAATACCGGATAATGCACCAATAATACAAAAAGCCGTAAAAAAGAAAATCCCGGTTATTTCCGAAATTGAATTTGCCTCCGAGTACACCAATGCAAAAATCATTGCCATAACCGGAAGCAACGGCAAAACCACAACCACACTACTTACTCACCACATTCTTAAAAATGCGGGTTTTAATGTTGGCTTGGCCGGAAATGTCGGAAAATCATTTGCTCTGCAAGTCGCACTGTACAATTTTGATTATTATGTGCTGGAAATAAGCAGTTTTCAGCTCGACGGCATTATTACATTCAAACCGGATACCGCCGTCCTCTTGAACATTACTGCCGATCATCTGGACCGGTACGAAAACAAAATGCAAAACTATATTAATTCAAAATTCAGAATTACTGAAAATTTAAACCCTAACAACAATTTAATATACTGTGCCGACGATCCGGTACTTGAAAAAGAACTTAAAAAAAGAAATCTAAAAGCTGCCATGTTGCCTTTCTCCATTAAAAAAGAAGTCGCAAAGGGAGCCTATAAAAAACTCGAAAAATTAATCATACATATGGATAACAACAATTTTGAAACAGACCTTAATTCTCTCTCTATTACAGGAGACCACAACGTGTACAATTCTATGGCTGCAGGTATTGTGGCACGTTTAAATGAAGTAAGGAGCAAGACGCTGAGAAAAGCAATGAGCAACTTTGAAAATGCAGCCCACAGAATGGAAAAATTTATTAGTGTAGGCGGTATCAAGTTTATCAACGATTCCAAAGCCACCAATATTAACTCAACATGGTATGCCTTGCAATCCATGACGACTGATGTGGTTCTTATTATAGGCGGAACCGACAAAGGAAACGACTACAATGTAATCAAAGACTTGGTAAAAGAAAAAGTCAAAGCTCTGGTTTGCTTAGGAGAAGACAACAAAGCAATTTTTGATGCTTTTGTAGGAACTTCAGAGCTTTACGAAAGTACCGATATGTATGATGCCGTAAAAAAAGCCCATGAATTGGCTGATGAAGGCGACACCGTACTGTTATCACCGGCCTGCGCAAGTTTTGACAGATTTAAAAATTACGAAGACAGAGGCGATCAGTATAAGCTTGCTGTCAGAGCACTATAAAAAATTGAGAATTAAACAATTTTGTTTACAGAGAAATTTAGTTCTCGAAAAAATAAGTTAAATGATACAACTCGGAAAATACTTAAAAGGCGACCGAACATTATGGATAATTGTTATCCTGATGCTTCTTGGCTCCATACCGCTCACATACAGCGCTATGGGCAAAACTGTATTTACCGGAATTTCGCCCGATTACGTATCTCCGCTGATGAAACGAATTGTATTTACAATAATGTCTATCGGCATTATTATAACCATGCAGTACGTTTCATACAAAACCCTAAACAAGTATTCAGCATTTTTTTATATTATTACCATCCTGTTATTAGCTATTACAGCCTTGGCCGGCAACGAGGCCAATGAAGCAAAAAGAAGTTTGTCGTTGCCGTTTTTGAATATTTCGTTTCAAACTTCTGCCTTTGCCAAAGTCGCTGTCATAATGTTTGTATCATCATTGTTATCAAATGAATATAACGATGAAGTAAAAAGAAGAAAAAATGCTGACAAAGCGCTAATTGCTACGGCAATAGTTGTTTTTCTCACACTTCCGTTCGGATTATCGACAACGATTATTATTGTAGGATCTGTTTTTACAATGTTGGTCCTAATTAGAGTAAACAGAAAATATATACTGAAGCGATTGGGGCAATTTGTCGGTGCGGCTGCCGGATATATGATTATAGCAGAAATTTTTAAACTCCCTTTCAGAACATCTACCTGGGGTAACAGAATAAGTACATGGTGGCATGGCTTCTCGTGCAACCAAGCGAATGCGATCAACAACCAAGCTTGTATCGCCAAAAGTGCCATAGCCGACGGCGGATTATTCGGAAGAGGAATTGGAGACAGCCCGCTTCGTTATGTTCTTCCCGAGGCAAGTTCAGATTTTATTTACGCCCATATCATTAATGAGATGGGAATTATTACGGGACTTATTATTTTAATTTTTTACCTGATAATCTTTTACAGAGGCATTCAGGTGGCCAAAGCAATGGATAAAACATTTCCTATGTTTTTGGCACTGGGACTCACATTGATGATTACAATGCAAGCGTTCTTAAATATTGGTGTATCTATTGGGCTTTTACCGGTAACGGGGCAGCCCTTGCCTTTAATAAGTGTGGGCGGGTCATCGATGTTGGCCACTTCCATGGCCATAGGAATAATAATACAAATTAGTACACACAGCATGTCAAATCAGAAAGCAAAATGAGCAAAACCGGCAGACATATAATAATCAGCGGCGGCGGAACAGGAGGACATTTGTTCCCTGCACTTGCTATTGCCGACAATTTAAAAAAAGCGGATAAAAACCTATCCATACTTTTTGTTGGTGCCAAGGGAAAAATCGAATCCCAAAAGGTTCCGGAGGCCGGCTATGACATCAAACTGCTACCCGTAATTGGCTTTTCTCGGAAGTTGAGCTTCAAAAATATTACCTTTTTCTTTAAGCTGCTTCGGAGCCTTTGGATGGCCCGAAAAATTGTAAGACAATTTAAACCCGACATTGCCGTGGGTGTCGGAGGATATGCCAGCGGGCCAATGGTGTATTCAGCTGCCCGGAAAGGGGCTAAGATTATTTTGCAGGAGCAAAATTCTTTTCCCGGAGTTACCAATAAGCTTCTGGCAAAATATGCCGAAAAAATTTGTGTCGCTTACGATAATACGGATCGCTTTTTCCCGAAAGAAAAAATTATTAAAACCGGAAACCCGGTAAGGAGTGACCTGCTCAACGTAGATTTAAGCCAAGAGAAAGCCAAGGCATTCTTTGGATTTGATCCGGATAAGAAATTAATTTTGAGCTTGGGAGGAAGCGGCGGAGCCAAAAGTATAAATGAAGGTATTGCCGAAAATATTCAGAATATTGTTGACTCAGGCACTCAATTGCTGTGGCAAACCGGGGCATATTATTTTGAAGATTTTAGCAAAAAAGCAGTACAATACAGTAACACTCAAATAAAAGCAACAGCTTTCATCAACAGAATGGACTTAGCCTACAAAGCGGCAGACCTTGTAATTTCGAGAGCCGGTGCCGGAACAATCTCTGAACTTTGTTTACTTAAAAAAGCCTGTATTTTAGTGCCTTCACCCCATGTGGCCGAAGACCACCAAAGCAAAAATGCACAAGCCCTTGTTGAGACAAAGGCTGCAGTACCGGTTAAGGATAATGAATGTAAAAAATTGCTTGTAAGCACAACTTTAGAGACCATACAAAACGATGAACGCTTAAATTCTTTAAGTGAAAATATATACAAACATGCCGTACATAATTCGGCAGAAAATATTGCAAACGAAATTTTAAACTAAGTTTTATGAATACGGCAATAAAAATACTCACGATTATTTTGATTTCTCTGATAGTGACTTCATGCGGTGTCCCGAAAAAACCGGGCAACCTCAAAAAGGAAGCAGCACAAACCGGGATTCAGATAATGGAAAACACCCACAGATTATATGAAAATTACCGGGAAACAGTTCATAACTTTAATTACAAATCGGAGCAAATGAATATAATGGTCGGTAACTCGGGATTTACTCAAAAATCATTTGCCCAAGAACAAAAGAGAATTCAAGAAACACAAGAATACGTTTCGGCATATAAACAATTGTTTCAGAGCTATCTCAAAACGATAGAAGCAAAAGACGAAGACGAAAACAAAACCAAGGAGTTTACGGCAAATGCCCTTAACTGCCTGGAACTTACAAAAACATACAACCCAAAAAATATATCTGAGCTTACGGAAGAACAAATTAATGCCTATCAAATGAATCCGCAGGAAGTTATGCAAAAACTGATTGCCTTGATGTCAAGCGTTATTCCTGAAAACATTGACCGGCGAAATGATTACCTCAAAGGATTTTACAAAAAGTACTCAGCAGGCTTGAAACAAATTCCCGTACAACAATTTGATTCCGTGAAAATTGTACAACAAATTGACGAGCCCTACAGCGACAAAAAAGTTTTGGTGAATTTGTATAAATTAAAAGTCGATAAGGAA
The DNA here is from genome assembly GCA_034659855.1 of Bacteroidota bacterium. GTDB lineage: Bacteria > Bacteroidota > Bacteroidia > Bacteroidales > JAADGE01 > JAYEIA01. Next base: position 39,076 of record JAYEIA010000199.1, on the reverse strand, counting down.
TTATATGATTTTATCAATGTCAAAACGGAACATGCCGAAAAAACAAAAACGCTTATCAACGGCATCAATCACATTTATTCAAATCTCAATAAAAAAGGAATATCTAAAAAAGAATTGGCCAAGCAAATTTCAAGTATTAAAAAAGAAGCAACAAATAAACACAAATAAATTTAACCGGAGGATGCAAAACATAAATAACATAAAGGCTGTATATTTTGTCGGAATTGGAGGTATCGGCATGAGCTCGCTGGCGCGTTACTTTTTACAAAAAAGTATCTTTGTTGCCGGCTACGACAAAACGAAAACTCCGCTTACCGAGAAACTCCAAAATGAGCACGTTCATATCAGCTATGTTGATGATAAAGAAGACATTCCCTCGCTTTATACCACCGGACACAAGCACACTTTACTCATTATTTATACACCGGCAATCCCGGAGAGCAATGAGATTCTCAGCTATTTCAGAACTGCAAATTTCCAAGTATATAAACGTTCAGAAGTTCTCGGAATTATTTCTCAAAGCTCCGACACAATTGCCATTGCCGGAACACACGCTAAAACATCGGTTTCGGTACTCACAGCCTGCATTTTTAAACAGGGGAAAACGCCTACAGATGCATTCCTCGGCGGAATTTCAAAAAATTTAAATTCAAATGTAATGATTTCCGATTCTGATAAGAAAACGAAACTCACCATAACCGAGGCCGATGAATACGACCGTTCATTTTTACAATTAAGCCCCAAAACAGCACTGATAACCTCACTGGATCCGGATCATCTGGATATCTACGGAGACTATGACAACTTGAAAGAAACCTTCTCCGAGTTTGTCGGAAAAATTATCTCCGATGGTACGCTCATTATGAAAAAAGGAATTGATCTGCCGACCAAAAACTTCCCGGAAAAAGTATATAGTTATGCCCTTAAAACAACGGCAGATTTTTACGCCGAAAACATCAGGACAGAGCCAACGCATAACACATTTGACTTGCAACATCCCGGCGGAACCATTAAAGATATCCGAATTAATATACCCGGAAGTATAAATATCGAAAATGCGGTTGCTGCATCGGCTATCGGAATTATACACCGGGTACCCGAAATTGAAATTAAACAAGCCCTGAATAATTGGCGAGGAACTGAACGACGGTTTGATTATGTCATAAATACAGATCAAATAACATTTATTGATGACTATGCCCATCATCCCGAAGAGTTGAAAGCATTTATAAATTCAGTCAAAGAATTGTACCCGAATAAACGAATCACAGGAATTTTTCAGCCGCACCTTTATTCACGCACGCGCGATTTTGCGGAAGAATTTGCTCATGAACTGTCTGTGCCGGATTATGCAATCCTTGTACCGATATATCCGGCAAGGGAACAGCCGATTGAAGGGGTTGATTCTAAAATGATATTGGACAAAATCTCAAGCAACAAAAAAACTTTATGCAGCAAAGATAAGATAACAGAAGCTCTCGAAAGGTATAACAACGAGATTGTACTCCTGATGGGAGCCGGAGATATTGCCCAAGAAAAAGAAGTGATTAAACAATTTTTATTGAATCAAAAATAAGTCAACGACATTGTGAAACTGAAGAAAAACGTCAAAATATTATTTATAGTTATTGTTCTTTTGGGCATAGCCATAACCACGGTGTATATCACAGGGCGAAATTCTGTATGCAAAAAAGTGGAGTTGACATTTTCTGATACACAAGACGGAAAATTCATTGACAGTACTATTCTCATGAAGATTATTCGTGACGAATACGGCAGTTTAATCGGAAGAAAAATTAACGAAATCAATATCGGAGAAATTGAAGAAGTGATAAATAAATTGCCGTTGGTCAAAAAATCTGAAGTGTACAAAAATGCACAAGGAGTTATTTTTATAGAAGTCAATGAACGCACACCACTATTCAGAGTTATGAGCAATAACGGAAAAAGTATGTATGTAGATACTGACGGATTTTTGATACCGATATCAAAGAAAACTCCGGCAAGAGTTATTGTAACCGGCGGACATATCAGCCTGCCCGATACACTGAATGAAAATAACCAAACCATAGACTCCACCTTGTTTTTGCGAGAAATTTTTGATTTGGTAAATTTTATCAACAAAGATGAATTTATGAATGCACAGTTTCAGCAAATATATATTACGGAAAATTCAAATTTTCTGTTGATTCCGAGAATTGGGAATCATCAAATTATATTAGGAAGTACTGAAAATTACAAAGCAAAGCTAAACCGGTTGCAATATTTTTACATGAATATTATCGGAAAGAAAGGATGGAATACCTATCAAGAACTCGATTTAAGCATTGATAATCAAATAGTTGCACGAAAATAAAATTATTATATAACCCTCTAAACCAGAATTATCATGAATGAAAACTCAAATTTAACGGCTCCCGCAGACCGACCTGCAGGCAAGCCCTCGGACAAAAACCAACAAAATTATGTTACAGCAATTGATGTCGGCACAACCAAAATAGTTGCACTTGTAGGAAAAAGAAATCACGAAGGAAAGGTACAAATTCTCGGAAAAGGAACTTGCAAAACCCCTATGAACACAGTCAAAAGAGGAGTTGTTCTTAACATAAAACAGGCTTCAGCGATGATTAAAGAAGCGGTAACGCAAGCCGAACAGCAAGCCGGAATTAAATTTACCTCTTCCTATGTAGGTATAGCCGGCCAACATATCAACAGCAGAAAGGAGAGTCACCACAAAATGGTGAATTCTCCGGACAAAGTTATCACCCGAGAGTTAATCGAAGAACTTAAAAGTGATTTGGAGAACTTGTCCTTGGCTCCCGGTCATGAAATAATTCATATTATTCCTCAGCACTACATTATTGATAAAGAAACCGGAGTAATTGACCCCTACGGCATGTACGGAAACAAGATTGTGGGAAACTTCAATGTCATTGAAGGAGAAACAGAATCGGTGAAGAACATCATGAAATGTATCATTAAAATAAATATTGAAGTAAAAGACCTGTTTCTTGAACCATTGGCTTCTGCAGCGGCTGTACTTACTGCTGAAGAGAAAGAAGCCGGCGTGGCTATGGTTGATATCGGCGGCGGTACTACTGATGTTGCCATTTATTACGACGGCATACTGCGCCACACAGCGGTAATTCCTTTTGGCGGAGATATTATTACTTCCGACATTCAAAAAGGAACCAAAATTTTAAACAAATATGCCGAAAAAGTGAAAGTGAAATTCGGCTCGGCAATAAGCGATACCACACCGGACAATAAGGTTATTTCTATACCCGGAATCAACGGAAGAGAAAAGAAAGAAATTTCTGTCAAAGTATTGTCAAAAATTATTCAAGCCAGAGTTGAAGAAATTGTTAACTTTGTCAATTATGAGATACTGAACTCCGGGGTAAAAGATAGTCTGGGAGCAGGTATCGTAATTACAGGAGGCGGCTCACTGTTGTCACAACTCAAACAACTCATAACATACAAAACCGGGCAGGATGTAAAATTGGCCCAACCGGGTCAAAACCTGAATACTGTTCACAGCAACATCAGCAGCCCCAAGTATTCTACAGCGGTAGGCTTGCTTATGCTTGGACTCCGAGAACAATACACCGATAAAATTTACCGGGAACAACGCACGCCATCCGCTGAAAAGCAAGAAGAAAACACGCAAGAAGAAATCACCGAAGAAACCAAAGAAGTTATTAAACGGAAATCCGGTGACATGGAACGAGGTGTGGGCGGATACCTCAAACGCATAAAGCATTCACTCGAGTTTTTGCTTTCAGAAAACGACTCTGATATTAACGAATCCTAAATTTATTTACCATGACAGAAGAATTATTACCATTCGATATGAAAAAGAAGCCCTCATCCATAATTAAGGTTATAGGAATAGGAGGCGGCGGAAGTAATGCCGTAAAGAACATGCACATTCAAGGAATAAGTGGTGTTGATTTTATTATATGCAATACCGACAAACAGGCTCTTGACAGCAGCATTGTAGAAAATAAAATTCAACTGGGCCCTACGCTCACTGAAGGTCTGGGAGCAGGAAGCGTCCCGGCCAAAGGAAGAGAGGCAGCCGTTGAAAGCATTGAGGAGGTTAAGGCCGAACTCGATGACAATACTAAGATGGTGTTTATTACAGCAGGTATGGGAGGAGGCACGGGAACGGGAGCCGCCCCTATTATAGCCGAGGCAGCGCATGAACTCGACAAACTCACCGTGGGTATTGTTACCATTCCATTCGGGTATGAAGGCAAACAACGCATCAGACAAGCCATTGAGGGTATTCGTGAAATGAACAACTTTGTTGATGCCCTGCTTGTTGTCAACAATGAAAAACTTCGCGAAATCTACGGAGAGTTGGATATTGATGACGCCTACAAAAAGGCCGACGACGTTTTGACTACTGCCGCAAAAGGTATTGCTGAAATTATAACTAAAGAAGGTTATGTAAACGTTGACTTTGCTGATGTTCAGACAGTTATGAAAAACAGCGGTATCGCTCTTATGGGTGCCGGAAAAGCAAACGGTGAAGATCGTGCCGTTAATGCAGTAAATGATGCCTTATCCTCTCCATTATTGGACAATAATGACATTGACGGTGCTAAAAATCTACTCATAAACATTTCCTATTCATCAACCAAAAAAGCGACGATGGATGAAATTTCCGACATCAATGAAATGGTTCAGGATGCCGCAGGAAATGAAGCCGATTTAATCTCCGGAAGTTCACTGGAGGAGTCTTTGGATGATAATATTGCTGTAACAATTATTGCTACAGGTTTTGGAGAACACGATATTCCGGCACTCTACTCGTCGACACCCAGAGCTGATATTGAACCTAAAAAAATCAAATATAATCTGGATGATGATGAAAGCAAAATCGAGAAAAATACGATTGAAGAACAGGACACATCTGACAAAATTGTCTTAGAAATAGATGACGTAACAGACACGGATGACTTAGACTTTGAAGAGGACAATCTATCAAAAGATCCTTTCAGTTTAAACGACGAAATATTTGATAAAAAGCAAACACCAAGCTCGTCTCAATCTCAAGAAGAAGAAGAAGAAAAGCAAACGAATATTTCAATTCTTGAGCCGCAAACAAAAAACAGCAGGTCTATGAATTATTCAGAAAATTTGCATGATTTAGAAAAAACGCCGGCCTATTTGAGAAACAATATAGATTTGGAAATAAAAAACGACTATAGTTCCGAAGAGTATTCAAGGTACACAGTATCTAAGGACGACAACGGGCCGGTGATGCGAAAAAATAATCAATATCTTCATGAAAAACCGGACTAATCTGAGAATAGTATAAAAACGGTGTGTCGTTTCCGGTTCAACAGAATGTTTTATCCGGTTGTCCAAAATTAACAACACGCTGCAAAATAAAAATTTCAATAATTTTACAGTTCACTTATTGTTGATACAGAGGGTTAAAAATTCAACAATTCGTGCCATTTCTGCCTGTAGATTGTCTTCGGACATGATACAGGCTTTTGGTTATATGCTTTTTGTCAGGTTTTAAATTGATGTCGGAATCATTCATCAAAAAATTAACTTCGTTTTTAAAAAAAGAGCTAACTTTCGCAAATATTAAAATCAAATATAAAATTATGAAACAAATCATTCTTAGTCTAATTGGAGTTATCGCTTTGTTCTCAGTACAAGCACAAGATTGTACAGCTTACATTATAAACAACGGAAACAAAGTTGCGGAATACGTTAATAAAAACAAAAAAGGCAAAACAGAATCTTACCACAGTCAAAAATTACTGGATAAAACCGTAAAAGACGGACAAACCCGGTACAAAATTGAGCAAATTTACAAAGACAAAAAAGGGAAAGAAGAAAACAGAGATACCCTGAATTTTTACTGCGAAAACGGAGTCTTTAATGTAGATATGAGCCAATACTTGAACCAAGAACAATATGAAAACTACGAAGAAACCCAAATATCATTCGATTTTGAAAACATCAGCTACCCCAAAAATATGGGTGTCGGCACGACTTTAGATGACGGTTCGGTAACCGTGTCAATAAACACCGGAATGATGACCTTAGATTTTGTTACAACCATTGAAAACCGAGAAGTTTTGGCCAAAGAGAAAGTTACAACCGATGCCGGAACCTTCAGTTGCCTTAAAATATCACAGGATATAAAATCAAAGGCCGGTTTTGTAACCATTACCTTAAAAACTATTTCCTGGATTACCGAAGGTGTAGGAGTTGTAAAATCAGAAACCTACAATTCAAAAGATAAACTCATGGGATCTTCTGAGTTAATCAGATTTGAATAATTCGCTTGTCCTACAGTGATATAAAACTCTAAAAATAAGCCTTTATCGGGCTTATTTTTTTTTGCCGAGTTTAAAGTAAAGTCGTTTGTGTAGCGTTTATGCTAATTCCACGTCCTTAATCTTTATAATGCTGCGTTTTTATTTATATTTTTTACTGTTTTATAGAAATTTTCAACTAATTCGGAAACTAATTTATTAATATCAATTTTTTCACTTTTTGCCCGGTCGTTAATTTCTTTACGTATTGGGATTTCTGCTTTATAAATCCATTTTATTTCACCGAATTTTCCACAATCTCAATTTCTTCTGCCGTAAGTTCGTATAATTCATAAACCATTTTGTCAATCTCTGTATCGGTTTGATTTATTTGGTTTTGCAAACCGTTTATCTTTTGTTTAGCTGTATTAAAATATTCTCTCCACTCGTTGTTTTCGTTGCCGAGACTGATTTTTATTTTCTTTTTTCGTAACTCTTTTTTAAATTCTTCGTATTCTAAATTTTGAAAGTTTTGTAATTTTTTGCTTAATTTTTCAATGCCTTTTTCTTCTTGCAGGGTTTTTGAAAAGTTGTCTTTTTCGGTTTGTAATTTTTTGTTTAGTGAAAGCATTTTGTCTGCTTTTTCTATGAATGGTTGTTGGTTTTCAGTTTTTTTTATTGGAAACTTTAAAATTTGAGAACGTTTTACTTTTGGAAAAGTAACTTTATTGTCAGAAAAAGTATTTTTAAAGTAGTAATACATTAATTTTGAGTTCATAACAGACAGCAAGAACAATAAATTAAAATTATTATCTTTTTTGTTTATTACATAGGTTGTTTGGTCTGTGTAATAATTTTCATTATCAAATGTTGTAATAATTCTTTTACCTAAAATTTGTCTTACAATCAATTTTTCTTGTTCAAAAATATCTTTTGTTCTAAAAGCCTGATTTGTATATAATTTTTCATTTTCTGGCAGGTAATGGATATAAATATTGTTAGATTATATTGAGAAAATATTGATATTTTTACCTAAAAGAAATGATTTATAATTTGTATCTATTTGGGAAGAATATAATAAGTCTTTTCTTACTTTAATTCCATTTTTGACAACAAAAAACTCATCAAGTTTTGAGCAATTTTGTAACTTATTTAAAATTGTTAAAGAACTTAAATTTATGTTTTCATTTATTGTATAGTCTTGATTTATAAATACATTCTTTGAAATTAATTTTGTTTGTAAAAAATCACCTTTCACAATTTTAAAAAACTTAATTTCCTGATTTGCAATATTTTTGTCGATTGTAAAAACGACAGTTTTTACGCTTGCATCTGTAAAAATGTCTTTATCACTTGTTGATATTTGAACTAAATTATAATTTTCTAAGATAAATTTACGAAGTGGTTTGTCATAATCATTTGATAAGAACACCGAGGGTGTTATAAAGGATAATTTGCCCTTGTTATTAATTAGGTTCAAAGATTTTTCAATAAATAATTTGTATAAATCTAACTGATACGATGCAGTTTTATAATAATTTACAAGATATGTTTTTTCATTTTCTTGCATTAATTCTCGACTTCTCACATACGGCGGATTACCAATAATCACATCAAAACCGCCTTTGTGTTCCGGACGGAATGCGTGTCTATGAGTGCATATCATTTGGTTGAGCCGACGGGTAAACCCGTCGGTTTGGGGTGGCAGTTTGTGTTTTGTTCGGTTGTTTTTTATGTAGTTTACGGTTGCTTGGTATTGTTCTTTGTCTTTTATTAATACGGGTTTGAAACTTTTGGCCCAAAATTTTTCTTTGGTTCCGTCGGCGTATTGGGCTTTTTGCTTTTTTGATACAGCCAACGGGTTTACCCGTTGGTTGTATGTAAATGCACTTCGGCCTTTCCATTTTCCGGTAAGATACGATAACTCATCTTCTTCGCATACTATAATGGCATGTACGTGGTCTTTGCAAATATTACATGCCGTAATGTTTAAGCTGTATTCTTCGGCTGCTTTTGCTAATTCTTCGGCAATAATAATTTCTTGCTCCGGGAGCAGTTCCGGATAAGTTCGGGCAATAAAACCGGGTTTATTTGCTGTATCACCGGCAAACCGACGGGTTAACCCGTCGGCATCCGTCGAATAACGTGAATTATATATTGCAAAGATAATATGCCAAGCCTTTTTATCCTTTTTTTCAAAAACCTGCGGAAATTCCTTTTGCCAATTAAATGCCTTTTCTCCTGCTACTTCAGGGTCGTCAATCAGTGAGTTTCCGCATTTTATGTTGTTATTTAACGATGTTAGTTTTCTGCCGCGCTGTGCGGTTCGCAGCCAAAGCGAAAGTTTTGCAATTTCTACACTTTCGTCGTTAATATCCACACCGTAAATATTTTTTTCCAGAATGTGGTTTTCTATATTACTCAACACTATAGGTACTTTATGATAAGCCGCTAAAAGTTCGTCAATATATCTGTGTTCACTTATTAAAAACTCAAGTGCTTGGTTTAGGAAAGCTCCTGAACCACATGCAGGGTCGCAAATAGTTAGTTCAAGCAACCGGTTTCTGTATGCTTCTAAATCTGCAATTCCTTTCTTAGAACGTTTCCCGGCTTCGGTAAATCGCTCATCTGTAATATTTAATTCAGCTTTTTTCTCTTCGCAAAGTTTGCCTACGGTATTTTCTGCAATGTATTTTGTAATGTATTTGGGTGTGTAAAAAACGCCGTCTTTTTTTCGTTTGGTTTTGCTTTTGTCTAATTCCTGTCCTTCGAGTTGTGCGGTTACGTTTTCAATTTCATTGAGCGAGTTTTCAAAAATATGCCCCAAAATATTTACATCAACATCGCTCTTAAAATCGTAAGCTGTCATTGTTTCTACGTGAGGTTTTAATATTTTATCATCAATTATCAGGCTGTCCAACAATTCATCGGGCTGAAATAAACCGCCGTTGTATGCAAAAATATCATCTTGTGTTGTTTTGCCTTTCCTGCCTTTGTTTATATAACCAAAATATTGTTTAAAAATTTCGTAAAGTGGTTTTTCTGCGTCTAATTCAATAAGTTGCTCAAAGCGTTCTACCATTCTCGAAATTGAGTTTGGCGGCAGTAATCCGCTGTCTTCGGCAAAAAATATAAACAGAAATCGATCCAATAGCTTTTGCGTTTTCTTAAACAACAGAAGTTTATCTAAATCGGGTCGGTTTTTACAGATATTTTGCCAAAGCTCATGTTTAAAAGCCGAATAATCTTTGTAAAGTTGTTTGGTTACATTTTCTTCTACTATCGTACTTTCTTGTTTTACCTTTTCGGGAACTCCGCCCAATAAATTATCGGCATTCAGACAAAGCCAAAATATTTTAAATTCTTCTTTTGTAAGTGTAAACAGGTTAAATTCAATATGAGCAACTGCATTATGAATAAAAAAACGCAGTTTCTCAAAATTTGAAGTAATCACATAAACACAGTCAGTATGATTATTTTTGTAATTGAAAGCCTGTTCGTTTATTTTGTCTAAATCTTTGGTGTCCGTTCCTTTAAGTTCAATTACGGATAGTGCTTTTCCGTTTTTCAGGATTGCACCGTCTGTTTTTTTGCTCCTTTTTCGTTTTTAAGTTCAGTCGTTAGATTGAAATTCGGTTTAGGATTTAAAGTATATCCCAAAATCTTGACAAACAATTCTCTTAAAAATCCTTCCTGAAATTGTTCTTCCTTAGAGTTTCGGATATTTTCTTGTATTTCGGCATTATGAAAATATGAAGTAAATTGAAAATACATGTCATCAATCTTCTTTTCATCTTGCGTTTTCAAATATTTATTAAGTACTGAATTTTGAAATATTGACATTTATATTTTTTTATTTTCAAAGATAATTAAATTATTCTTTGTCTTTATTTTTTTAAAATTTTCTCTACTGATTTTATTGGCGTTGTTATGTCAAACTACCCACAACGTCCGGCTTGGCGCATTGCACCAAGCGGCCTTATTATATTTGCAATTAATATGGCTATGGTTTAAAATGACGTTGTTTTTCCGGAGGTTGAATATTATCTTGTAAAAGTCTTATAATCTTCATATTCAAAAAAAAACACCTCTATTCTAAACTTTAGGCATTAATATTACTAATAAATTGATAATGAGTTAATTAAAAAGTTGCGTTTTTTGTGTTGGTGATATTAAATTATCTCAAAATCAATCAAGAAATTATAACTTTATGGTGGTTTGTCTTTTTCTATATTTTGTGATATGTTGTCTAATGGATTTTTAATTTTTCTAACTGCTGTTCGTGCAACTTTTGTGTATTTTATTGTTGTTTTTATACTATTGTGTCCTAACATCCTGATTTTTATATAGTTTCTGAGCGAAAACAGACGAATTTTACGAAATGAGTTTTTTTTGATGAGATTTTTATTTTTTTTAATTTGGAGATGCCACTGTATCAACGAATTTTAAAAAATAGAAATATCGCAAAAAAAAACATTTCTAATTTTGTGTATTTCCGTTCAGACAGTATATACACAAAACACATATACTCATTGTTAAACAACACTAAACAACCTATAAAAATTCTCAAAATATTAATCTAACACAAAAAATATTACTATTTTTGTATCATTGCTTATTTGAGGGAAAATTCATGTCCGAATTTTACGAAAACTATTTTGAATTCAGCAAAAGAACGAATACCATGAAGAAAAAACATTATATTGCAATAGCCGGAGTTGTACTGGTAATTATACTCGGAGTAATCTCCATGAAAGGCTTGAGCATCATGAAACCGGAACCCAAGACGGTTGAAAATAAGAAACACAAAACGCATGTAAAAGTAACCCCGGTAAAATACAAAAATCAGAAATCAGAAACCGTGGCAACCGGAAGAATATCAACACGCCATTTCATTAATTTAAGTGCCGAAGTGCAAGGAAAAATACTTCCCGGAAATGTTCCGCTGAAAAAAGGGCAATCGTTCAGAAAAGGCCAACTGCTTGTACGTATTTTCAATACCGAAGCCGCCTACGCACTCAAAGCAAGAAAAAGTAGATTTCTTAACTCCGTGGCTAATCTGTTGCCGGATTTTAAAATTGACTATCCGGAGAGCTACCAAAATTGGTTAACATTTTTTGATAAAACAGATATCGACAAAAATATACCCGACTTGCCGGAAATTAAATCCAGTCAGGAAAAAATATACTTAACCGGAAGAAACATCCTCAGCGATTACTATTCCATAAAAAGTGAGCAGGTTCGTATGCAAAAATACTTTATTTATGCTCCGTTCTCCGGTTCATTTTCAGATGTATATATCGAAGTTGGCGGCATTGCAAACCCCGGCGGAAAAATCGCCAAACTCATTCGAACCAACCGTTTGGAACTCGAAGCCTCCGTTAAAACCTCAGATGCTCGATTCATTCGCAAAGGAAACCACGTAAAAGTTACTACCGACCACGGAAAAAAAGAGTACAAGGGAACAGTAAACAGAGTCTCCGATTTTGTAGACCCTCAAACACAATCCGTCACGATTTTTATCAGCCTTACTTCACCCAAAGGTGAAAAAATATACCAAGGAGAATACATGCAAGCCACATTCTCAAACATCGAAGTAAAAAATGCCATGCTTTTGGACAGAGATGCGGTAATAAACCACAACGAGGTATTTATTGTAGAAAAGGGCAGACTTCTAAAACAAAAAATAAATATTCTGAAAACCAATGAAAAAACCTTACTCTTTAACGGGCTTCCGGAAGATACAAAACTGGTTTCGGAGGCACTGGTTGACCCCAAAGAAAACACCGAAGTTAGTATTCTGAATGAATAAAACAGGCTTTTTAAAAGGATTATTGCTTTAACTACCGGGAATAAGCAATCAAAGAGATTTCAAAAAAATATTGAAGTAAACAACCCATCTAATGAGAAAAATTGTACAAACTTTCGTTAAATATCCTTTTTATGCAAATATTATTATTGCCATATTATTAATTGGTGGTGTGGCTGCATTTCTGAATATGAAAAAATCTTTTTTTCCGGAAACAGCCTCCCGAAACATCACCGTAAGTGTGGCCTACCCCGGTGCATCGCCAAAAGAGATGGACGAAGGAATTACTACCCGCATAGAACAAGCCGTCAGAGGATTGGTGGGCATCAAAGAAATCAATTCTACATCCTCAGAAAACTTTTGTACCGTACGCATAGAAACAACCGGCGAATACGACATTGACGAAACCTTAGCAGAAGTAAAAAATGCCGTTGACGGCATCAGTTCATTCCCCACTGCCGCCGAACGCCCCATCGTTTCCAAGCAACGCTCCATGAGTATGGCGATGTATATGAGCCTGTACGGAAATACAAGTCTTGAAACACTAAAAGACTATGCCTATGAAATTGAAGATGATTTTTTGGCGTCGGGCAAAATTTCTCAAATCGGAATACAGGGATTTCCGCCCTTGGAGTTATCCATTGAAGTCTCTGAGGAAAATTTATTAAGGCATAACCTTACATTTGAAGACCTTAGACAAGCCGTCGCATCAAACAATATTGATTTGTCGGCCGGACAAATTAAATCACCCGATAAAGAATTTATTATACGCTCAAGAAACCGAACGGTTGACCCCAATGAGTTGAAAGAAATTATTATCAGAGGCCAAGCTGACGGAAGCTTTATAAGACTCCGAGATATTGCTGTGGTAAAGCAAAAATTTGCCGATGTGTCAAATTCTATTCAGCTCGACGGCAAACAAGCCGTTCAACTCATGATTAGCAAACTGCCGGAGGAAGATTTGGAAGAAATTTCAGTATATACCAATTCCTACGCCGAACAATTCAATGCAGAACATGAAGACGTCAAAATTCATGTCAATTTTGATTTTTTGACACTTCTTAAAAGCCGACTCAACCTCTTGTATACCAACGGTGGAATGGGCTTGTTTTTGGTATTGGTAACCTTGGCTTTATTTTTAAACTTAAGACTTTCAGGATGGGTGGCTTGGGGTATTCCGTCTGCATTTCTGGCCATGTTTATCCTTGGGGTAATGTACGGCATCACCATAAATATGATTTCTCTCTTTGGTATGATATTGGTTATCGGAATTTTAGTGGATGACGGCATTGTAATCGGAGAAAATATTTTTTCGCATTTTGAAACCGGAAAAAGCCCGATGAAAGCAGCCGTTGACGGAACCATGGAAGTTATACCGGCCGTTACGACTTCAATATTAACGACCGTCATTGCCTTTTCTCCTCTATTGCTGATTAAGCAAGGCGGTATGGAATTTATGTTCGAAATGGCCTTTGTAGTTATATTTAGTTTACTGTTTTCGTTGGTCGAAGCATTTTTTGTTCTTCCGGCACATCTCGGCAGTCCGAAAGTCCTGAGAAGAAACGGAAAAAAAACAAATATCATTCGCAAAAAACTCAATCAATGGATTTTCTTTATGCGAGTCCGTATTTACGGCAAATTTTTACAAATTATTATCAAATGGCGTTGGATTTTTGTATCCGTACCCATATTTATCGTATTATTTACCGTAGGTTTATTCAACGGAGAAGTTATTAAATCAACCTTTTTTCCGGCGATGTCTTTTGATAATTTTATGGTGGACTTTGCCTTTAAACCCGGAGAGGGTGAGAAACAAACCAAAGCCTACTTGACTGAATTTGACAGCATTGTCAGTTCAGTAAATCAAGAGCTTATGAAAGAGCACCAAGATACGACGGACTTTGTAAAATTTCGATTTAAAATACTTGGCTCAGCTTTTGAAGGCGTAGAAACCGGGTCGCATGCCGGTTCCATTATGGTCGGTCTCAGAAACTTGGAAGGGACTGATATTACCCCCTATGATATAAGAAACCGGGTAAAAGAAAAAATAGGAAAAAGACCCGAACTGGCTCGCCTTCGCATAGATGCCCGAGGAAACCGTTTTGGTGCTCCTATTTCCTTATCACTGCTTTCCAACAATACCGAAGAATTGCTGCAAGCCAAAACCTATCTTCAAAACAGGATGAGAAGTATTGAGAACATTCAAAATATTTCTGACGATAATGCTCCCGGAAAAAACGAACTGAAACTAAAATTAAAACCGAAAGCGTACTTGCTCGGATTAGATTATAATTACATAAGCCACCAAGTACGTGCGGGTTTTTACGGCACCCAAGCTCAACGCATACAACACGGAAAAGACGAACTACGAGTATGGGTAAGATATCCCAAAGACAACCGAATGACTATTGGGCAGCTTGAACGAATGAAAATTAAAACCCCTGCCGGTAACTTCCCCCTGTCCGAATTGGCTGACTACGAAATGAAGCGCGGTCCAATTAATATTAAGCGATACAACAGCAGAAGACAAATCACCGTTTCTGCCGGTATAGTTTCTCCGGATATTCCTGTTCCGCCCATTCTTGATGAAATAAAATTGAAAATATTGCCCGATCTTTATAAAAAATTCCCGGGAATAACTGTAGAACAACAAGGCCAGGCTAAGCGGAGCAAAGAAACCAGCCAAGAAATAGCTTTATATTTTTCCGTTGCCATCATTATCATTCTTCTAATTCTGATGATTCATTTTCGCTCGGTTTGGCAAGCCCTCATCATTTTATCAATGATACCGCTGGCATGGGTTGGGGCACTTTGGGGCCACGGTATTGAAGGCAAAATTGTCTCCATGCTGAGTGCTTGGGGAATGGTCGCCTTATCCGGCGTTATCATCAATGATGCCGTTGTGTTTTTGTCAAAATATAACCGTTTGCTGGTCGAAGGCAAAAAAGTAAAAGAAGCGGTTACTCAAGCGGCTATTTCGCGCTTCAGACCCATTGTCCTGACCACTATAACCACCAGTGTCGGGCTTTATCCGCTGATACTGGAACAAAGTTTTCAAGCTCAATTCCTTATTCCGATGGCCATTTCATTGGCCTACGGAGTCTTTGTGGGCACCGGATTTATTCTGATACTGTTCCCGGCAATAATCTTAGTCTTAAACGACAGCAAATTGGTTTTACGAAGATTTTTCAAGGGCGATAATCCCACACGAGAAGAGGTTGAGGTTGCAGTTATTCACAGTAAACGAAAAATAAAATAATCATAACACGCATTGATTTTTTTCAAATTTACCATACATGAAATTACATATAATATTATTCGTAATTACTCTGTTTGCAGGCCACTTACTTTTCGCACAAGAAGATACGACAGCTGTTCTCAGCTTGGACGACGCTATTAGTACGGGATTGAAGAATAATTATCAAATACAGATTTCTGAAGCTGATGTTCAAATTGCCGAGAACAACAACACCGCCGGCAATGCCGGCATGTTGCCTACCGTGACTGCCGGCGTGTATCAGGGCAACCGATTCGACAATACAGAAAGCCAAGTAACTGCCGGCGAAAGAGACGACGTCTTGTCCAATTCGTTGCGGCCTAATGCTAATGTACAGATGATTTTATTCAACGGATTTCGCATTCGAACGGTTAAAAAGAATTTAGCCCTGTCGGAAAAATCTGCCGAACTCAGCATGCGTCTGACCTTTGAAAACACCCTGTCGGAAATTATCAATGCCTATTACGGGGTTCAATTAGAGTACGAGAAACTGGAAGTCATGAAAGAATTAACGCAACTTTCAAAAGACCGCTACCAATACGTATTGGCACGAAAAGAAATAGGGACGGCAGTAACCTATGACGTACTGCAAGTAAAAAATGCTTTTTTGCAAGACAGCTCAAATTATCTTTCGCAAAAATCGGCTTACAAAACCTCAAAACGAAGACTAAGCATTGCATTGGGCGACACCTCTTTTACTGATTTCACACTAACGGACAGTCTTCAGGCCACGGAACAAAGCTTTGAATTTTCCGAACTGAATAATCAACTGCTCCAAAAAAATACAAGCCTGCAACTGAGTCGCCTGAGCAATGAGTTGAGTGAAAACAGTTTGAAAATTGCGCAAAGCTCTTTGTATCCGTCTTTATCACTAAACGGCGGCACCGACTATACCAAATCTTGGGTAAAATACAACGACAGGGATTACACCGATTCGTATTCCTATGATTTTTACGCCAATTTAAGCCTGTCCTATACCATATTTAACGGAGGCAACAGAACACGACAAATCACCAATGCCCGAATTGAGAAACGGCAATCCGAGCTCCAAACCCAAGACTTGCAATTAACCCTCAAAAGCAGTCTGTATGCACTATATGATATGTATGAGGTGCGAAAACAAATCCTTCGGGTATCCAAGGAAAACTTAGAAGCTGCAAAACTCAACCTGGAAATTTCAAAAGATAAATTCAATCGAGGAGCCATAAATTCGTTCAACTACCGTGATGTTCAAATTAATTACATCAACGCCGCCTACTCCAATTTACAGGCCGAGTACAGCCTGATAGCCGTGAGTACCGACCTTTTGAAAATTACCGGAAATTTAGTGCAGGGCGAAGAATAATACGCTATATTTTCATCCGGAATACTATCCCCGAAAAGACATTTTTCCCATGGATACTATCGGTCATTAGTTTGACAATAGTTGGTGTTTTTTGAAAAAACTAAATAATGAATGAGTGCAGTCTGTAATGTATAAAGTTTTTAAGTTAAACGTGAAAACAGCTCAATATCAAAACTTTAATAAAATCACTCAAATACAATAACGTACCGGTATTCTGCATTTTACTTTTGTGGGATTTCAATTTCATAAGGTTTTAAAACTGAACTCAAATATAAATGCAAACAATTGGCTATCTTTATTTTTTGTGGTTTTTTTTCAAAAATAAATGTATTTTTTATCAAAAATATATCATCCCTACGGGATTAAAACGGAATTTGTCATATTAACCCCACTTTCCGCCTACGGCTACATACGGGGCTACCAATAGGTTTTACCTACGGCAATTTTGGGAATTGGTTTGTAATACCGCAGGGATTTTCTAATGGTAGATGCTGTTTCAACAGACCAAAAGACAAAAGGATAAATCCGGGATTTATCCTTTTGAAATTAATAAAATGTGTCGATTTTTTATTATTGATTTTTGCCCACGAAAGACATAATACCCACGGCACAGGTTTTCTTTTTGCCGTAGCCTTCTTTGTAGCGAATAGAGACATAATACATGCCGGATCGGCCGCAAACATAATCAAATATGGGTCGATTACTTTCGGTTCTTCCCCAAGGTTTGGTTCGTTCCGGGTGTTGGCTGTCAAAAAGTGTCAGTTCTACTTTACTTTCAAATTCAGGCGGTGTACATAAAATAAACCGGTAACGTGTCCCTCTGTTGAGAACCACGGTCCATTTGGTTCCGGATTCCTCTCCGCCTCGAACTTTTCTCAGCTTGGTATTAAAATCTCTTAAATATATTGCATTTCGCCCTTTGGTGGCACAACGGTAAACCATTTGCTGCTTACATTGAGCTTTTGCTTCATTGTTTCCTATGAAAAGGAAAAAAAATGCGGACAAAAATAAAATTAATGTTGTCTTCTTCATGCTATGCGGAGATTAGTTTATTTCGAATTTTAATTATTAAATCGCTAATTTCTTTAAACTGCTCATCAGTCATGTGAATTGAAGTTAATTCATTGGGTGTAATCACAACAATACCGTCAATAACTTCTTCTTTTGACTCCACCTGCTCAGTTGTAATAACAACGTCTTGATAGGCCTCTTTGAGTGTTTCAAAATCTTTTATTAAATCGGGAAAATAGGGTTTCTTTTCGAAAAAATTGAGAACATAAAGCATATCTCCCAAAATTTCTTTCTGTTCGCCTACCCGATCTTTAATCTTATCATTTTTCTTAAGCTTGCTTACTTTTGCCGAAAGGTACATGCCCTCCAACCAAACACCGGTAACCATTAATGCACTTAAGTCACTTCGCTTGGTGCTTCTTAAATGATCGTCCATTTTATGATAACTGTTTACCGACAAAAACATTAACTCGGTAAGGTCTTCACTGTTTGTGGCTAAGCGTTTCAACGTCTGAAAATCAAAAAATTGATCGACGTCCAAATCATCAGAAATTCTTTTTATTACAGTAAGGTATTCAACAATTGAGTTTGTTCTGTTATAAACATTCAAATACCCTAAGTCGGCACTATAGAACCCAAGTCCGACAGCTTTTTTAAAATTGGTATCAAAACCGTCAGCCTTTTCAGAGGGGACCAAATAATTTTTTGAGTACGGAACATCCATATCCTCAATAGTTGCAGCCGTTTCAATGGGGGGCGGTAAACTTTCAATTATTCGGTTAATTGCTGCAGGGTCTAACTGTGCTTCATTAGTTTCACCGGCATTTTCGGGGCCTTGTATAACCTCATCATCACCATCGCCACAGGAGACAACAAAAAACGCTGCAAAAATTAGATATAATGCCTTTTTAAACATATTCATTTACTTAAAAAATTAGTTTTCAGATCAAAGATAATAAAAAATCATACGCTAAAAAAAACTTTGCCAATTATCCTTCGATCCAAAAGCTTGCTTTTTGTAATAACGTTAAAACAGTTGGTTTGTTATATATATACTTTGGTACTACCCTTATTTTAGTGGTTAAATATTTATATTATACAAAACACTATTTAAATATAGTTATAAATGTGGTTGAAATATTGTTTAAATATTGCTTTTTTTGATTGATGCAATATAGTTGCTCATTATTACAGTCGGGTTTTTTGCCTTTTTCGAAATATTTCCAACTTATTAAATCCAACATATTAACTACATATAAACAAATTTCAAGTTATCATTAAATTCGTGGTAGAACCTATACTTTACAAAAATTAATCAATGCTAAATTATTTCTTTTTAGTTTTTTTTGAAAACAGACGCTTTAAAAAACTCAAATCCATGGTCCATTTTCGATTTCCCAAGAATGTCAAACTTTTCTTTAAATGCTCATAATACAACGGCGGATAGAGCAATAATGACATTAAAAAGATGACCGTAATATTAAAATTGAACGTTTCGTAATACCGTCCGAAAAAATACTTTACCGGCGCATAAAAATGTGTTCTGAAACCAATAAAACCGGAATTATCAGGAATCAAAAATATGGGTTCTTCTTGGCGTATCAACTTATCTTTGTAGTGCAATATTTTATTTCTTTCATACACATTCCTCACGATATCATCCAAATGCTCGTTGTGATATTTCTTTCTCATTCGGTTATAATAGCCCTTTGATTGCGTGTTCTGATAATAAATAATTTCTTCTTTTCTTTTATCGGCATAGGTATATAACTGTTGGTAAAATTGATCCCAAGCCGTATAGTTTTCCTCCAGTTCACCGCCTATTTCTTCTGTATTGTATTTTTCCATAGCGAGACCGGCCAATAAATCATCCGATACATAAAACGTGTTCTCATCGTCAATGTGAATATCCACGCCGTCGCGAGCTAATTTTGCTCTCAATATCCGTAATTCTCTGTTCTCTTTTTGTGTTTCATTCTTAAGTAACAGCAGGTGCTCCAACTTGACGTCATCAAGAGAATCTGTATCTATCCCGGGCTCGTTACGTTCTGTTTCTATAATCTCCAAAGCATCCAAACTCTCTTGAAATGCCGGTATATGGTGTGTTCTTTTGTAACCCGCTGTACTTTTAAGTTGATCTACATCAAAATAAGAGACTTCAAATTTATTGGTTTTAAATTGCTCCACCATCAGGGCTTCGTAGGCCCATCTGGTGGCCATAAATTCGGCAACCATAGGCACTTTATCTACACTTCCTATTTTCCTGTTCAATTTATCAAAACTAAACATGGCTCCTCCGAGTGCCATCAACGGAATCATTATCAACGGAATAAGAATATATATTGTAACGGCTGAATTAAATGACTGAGATATATTGAGCCCCACCATATTGGCAAAAACAAATACAGAGAAAAGTGCTATCCAGAACTCAAAGGTCATATTGTAAATTTCCAATATTGAATTTCCAATAAGCACAAATAATATAGCCTGTATGGCTGAGATTACAACAAGTATAGAAATTTTTGAGACCAGATAGGCTGAACGACTTAGGGTTAAAAATTTCTCTCTGACTAATATTTTCCGATCTCTGAATATTTCTTCGGCACTCACCGTCAGTCCTAAGAATAATGCCACAATTATACTCATAAAAATATAGGGTGGTAAATTTTCATTATCGTAGAATATATAAACGGATGATTTGGGGTCGGCAATATAGTGAATCAAGAATGATAATATGAAAGCTAATAAGGGGGCTTCCAACAAATTGAGTACAATGTATTGTAAATTGCTTACTTTTGAAAGTACGTCGCGAGTGGTAAAAATAGCCAATTGCTTAAACCAATTCGGAATGTTCAGTGTTGCCGGCGGATCTTCTTCTTCGGTTTCTACATGCTCAGAATCTCTCCATTGTTCGAAGTGCTTGTTCCATCCTTCCGGCGATATTTTTCTGATGTCGATGTATTGTCCAAATTCATCAACGACTTCGGCTTCTACAATATCAAAAATTAATTCCGGTTTCACATCGCCGCAAACCGGACATTCCCCCACTTCACTATTCAGCTGGTTATCAATGGTTTTAAAATAAACTACCGCTTGAACCGGATTGCCGTAATAAATCATATATCCGCCCTGATCCAAGATCAGCATCCGATCAAACATCTTATATATTTCGGATGACGGCTGGTGTATGACTACAAAAATTAATTTTCCTTTTTGTGTCAACTCACTCAACAGCTCCATTACATTTTCCGAGTCTCTTGACGAAAGTCCTGATGTGGGTTCATCGACAAAAAGAACGGAGGGTTCTCTTATGAGTTCCAATGCTATATTCAGTCGCTTTCTTTGCCCCCCGCTTATGGTCTTATTCATCGGATTACCGACTTTAAGACTTCTCTTCTCAAGCAGCCCGAGATCTTTAAGAGTTTTGTGTACCAAGCTTTCGATATCCTCATCCGTTTTTTCTTTAAAACAAAGCTTTGCGTTATAATAAAGATTTTGAAAAACGGTCAATTCTTCAATTAAAAGGTCATCTTGCGGAATGTACCCGATAACCCCGTCTAATTTATCTTTGTTTTTGAGATCATGCAGATCAAGCCCGTTGATATCCACCCGGCCTCCGGTGGGAGTTGTTATTCCCGACAAGGCGTTGACGAGTGTGGTTTTACCGGATCCGCTGGCTCCCATAATTCCGACAAGTTTCCCGTGGTTTACTTCAAATGAAATATCACGCAACCCGATATACCCGTTTTTAAACTGATAGCGCAGGTTGTTAACAGAAAATGACAGTTTTGAAATTTTAAGCCCCGTCATGAATTTTGCCGCGATATCACTATAATATATTGGTTTGCCTTTGGGAAGTTTTAATGTACTGCCGGGTGCAAAAACATAAATTCTGTTTTTCCTTACTCCGGTGCTGTTTAAAAACACATCGGCTTTGCCGGTGTACTTCAGAAAATATAAATCAACAGAGCTAATTTGTAATACAAAAACACTCCCGTGCGATAACTCTGCATTTATTTTCTTGGTTAATGTACTTTTGGAGGGCTTATCATTAACAATAAGGACCGATTCTGTATCAAAATCGGCATATTCTTCAGACAAAACGAAGCTCTCTATTTGCTTGTAAATGTCTTTTTCGATATTAAAAACGTCGGCCACGGTAACGATAATGGCCATTCTCTGATCCGTAAATTTCTTTTCGCCCGTAAGCATTTCGAACAAACGAACCAGAACAATAAATTTTTGTCGCTGTGTAAGCGTTCTGTTAATCTTACGACAAATACCAAGCACACGAACAGAGTCGCCGACTTTGGTCAGACCGCTGCCTTTATTGTTGCCGGTCTTTTCCTTTTTCAGAGCTTCTTTCTTAGCTTTACGCTTTTGTTTGCGTTCTTCAACCTGAGCTTTCTTAACAAATAAATCCAAGTACACTTTGACCTGAGACTCACTGAGCTGTGATCTCAAAAAAGTTTCGATATACTTTACCTCCTTAGAGACAGCACCCTCATCCTGCTTTGCAATAATTGCAAAGAGTTGCATTAATGCTTTTAATATCTCTTCACTCATTTTTTAAGGTTAAATTTTATAAATTCCATATTTTCAGGAATTACAGAAGCTGTATTTATGTTGAATTGACCTGCCGGTAGCAGGGCTTTGTCTATAATTAATCTAAAGTATAACCGACTTGCTCAAAAGGAACCTCAACAATATCAGCATATTCCTCTCCGGCCTCTTCCATGTCCTCATCATCATCGGGGAAATGCCATCTGACCAATACATCATGGTCATCTTCGTGAAGTTGCTCCAATTTCAAAAGAATATCGAGTAAAAGTTTTGAAGAGGCAGTATTGAAATACTCCAACTTAAAATTAAATACTGTTTTATCGGGAGAACTCTCGGTATATTCATCCAACCAGTCTAAAATTGGGTCATAAAAAGCCACCACATCTTCGGGCAAAGATCGCCCTGATATTTCCATATATGGCTCACTTCCTGCATCCAGAATTACTTTTGGAGTATCATCGGTACCTTGAATTTTAATTACGTCCATCTCTATTTATTTTAATTTTTGTCTTAATACTGTTGATGTTAATACGAAAAATGAATTTGAATCGTCAATTTCGAGAAAAGAATAAATTAGTTTTTCTCCTGTTTTTCGGGCAATATCGATAAAGCCCAGACCGGCTCCTCCTTTCGGAGATAAACGACCCTCTCTCATTTGTTGTTTATAAAGTTGTTTTAGCCCGTCTTTATCTAAACTATTAATATTTTCAAGCATTTTCTTGAGTCCGTCAACTTTGTCGTTGTTTATGCTATTTCCGGTAGTTATATTATATTCATCTTCATTTTTACTAACCAGGAATATTCCTCTTCCGTCTTTGGATGAAATAATATTGTGTCTGTTTTCGGAATGTTTGCTAATATTCTGCAAGCATTCTACCATAACATGAAACACCTTTTTTTGTACAGAGTTTGTATCATTCTCCAAAGACATATTATTTTCGGTTAAAGAAGTAAATGCCTTAGTAATTTGGTGGGTAATTTCACCTTCATAAGCTAAGTGCACTTTGTTCTTTTTCATCCGAAGATAAAAATCGTAGACAAAGTCCAGTGAGTTTTGTTTATCAAATTTTTCAGCCATAATTATGAGCTTTAAAACTCCATTCCAATCAGGAGTATATCGTCTATTTGTTTATAATTTTTTCGCCAAGTTATATATTCTTTATCAAAAACATCGTGCATTTCAGCCATTGAACTTTCAGAGTATTTTGCAATTGTATTTCTAATTCGTCTTGCCTGATATTTTCTTCCCTTGTCTCCTCCGATTTGATCTTGCAATCCGTCGGAAAAAATATAAATTTGATCTTTAGTTTGCAAATCTAATTCATGAGATGTAAATGATTTTTCTTTTTTTGCTCTTAACGGTCTGCCGCCAATAGCTTTCGGGTCGCCTTTAAAAACCTCTACCTCTCCGTCTCTCACTCTGTATAATGGTCTGTGTGCACCGGAAAAGTACAGTTTTCCGGATTTTGAATTTATTTTACATAAGGCAAGATCCATGCCATCTCGTGCTTTTGCATCCGGAGAATCTTGTTTTAAGGTTTTTCTTACTTGTGCATGCAGCATGTTAAGAATCTCACCAACTGACATGCCCTCTTGTTCACTTACAATATTATTTAGTATAAAATAACCGATAAACGACAACAGGGCTCCGGGTACACCATGCCCGGTACAATCTACTGCTGCTATATATACATCTTCTCCTTTATCAAACATCCAGGGAAAGTCGCCACTAACAACATCTCGCGGGCGATAAAAAATAAATGATTCGGGAATAAACTGATTGAGATAGTTCTTATCAGGAATTATTGCCGTTTGAATTCTTTTGGCATAATTTATACTTTCAGTAATACTTTTATTTTTCCGTTCAATCTCAATCTCAATTTGTTTTCGCTCGGTAATATCGTGAGCAACAAACAATATGGTCTCCAATTCATTGTCATTATTAAACTCCGGAATGGCATTAAACTGGAAAATATTTTTTGATTTCTTAGTCATTGAAATAGTCGTTTCTTCTTCAAGAACCTCTCCGGTTTCAATTACTTTTTTAAGATAGGACTCAAATTTCTCTTTTATTTTTTCGCTTATATTCAAATTCTCAAGGTAGTTGTCGGTGGCTTCGGCAGAACTGACTCCAAGATATTTTGAAACCATGGGGTTTGCATAGTATATTTTATAGTCGGGTCCCAGGCGCATAATCATATCAGGACTGTTCTCAGACAAGGCTTGCATTTCACCACTGAGCCGTTGGGCTTTTTCGGCAACTTTACGTACCGTAATATCTCGGGTATTAAACAAGATTCCGTTAATGGCCGGGTTTGTGGACAGGTTACGCCCAATAGTCTCCAACCATAACATTTGTTTGTCTTTATTTTCGTACCGATATTCAAAGGTTTGACTTTCTTTAGGACTATCAATCAATGCGTTAAAAGCTTCTTGAAGAATGGCTTCACCACGTTTGAACCGGTTTGTACCAATCATTTCTTCGGGATGAAATCCTAAAATATTTTTCACGGAAGGGCTTACATATTTTACAATTCCGTTTTCATCGTAAATCGTAATGGCTTCGGAAGCATTTTCTAACAAGGCATGTAATCTTTTTTGTCCTTGCTCTACCTCCGAAATCTTTGCGGCTAATTCTTCGTTGGACTTTTTAATTTCCACCTGCGATAATTCCATTTGCTGAGCATTCTCTTTGAGCTCGTCCTCATTTTTTCGCAGACGCTTGGTTAAACTTTGAGATTCTTTCAGAAGTTTTTCTGTACGAGAATTTACTTGTAAATTAAACAAGGTTTGTCCGATAACCTCACTTAATTCTTGCATCAAAATTATCATTTGATTGGGCATCTCTTCTTTAAGTGAAGAAATTTCGACAACTCCCTGTAATTTTTCATCACCAAAAAAGGGTGATATCAATAGGGTTTGGGGTTTGGCTTCTCCCAAGATTCCGGATTGTATTGTAAAATAATCTTCCGGAATTTCTTTTCTGTATATATATTTTTTTTCAAAAGCGGCCTGTCCTACAAGTCCTTGTCCAATATTGTATTCTTGACTGATGTATTTTTTTCGATTATAGGCATAGGTCGCAACATTTGACAGTATTTCCTTTTCTTCGTCATAGATATAAAATGCACCTTGAATGGAGTCGGTAAAAGTTACCAGACTTATAAGGGCTTCATCTGCCAGTTCTTCAATGTTGTTGTGTTTACGCAGTATATCAGCAATAATTTCTTTCCCTCTCCCTATCCAATTTTGCTCATTTTCTTTTTGAGAAGTATTGACAAGGTTCTTCTGCATTTCATACAGGGAGTTTCCCAACTTATCGTGAAAAGGAATACTTTCTCTGGTTGTAGAAAAATCACCGTTACCAATTTTGTGAGCGAAACCAAGGTTTTGTTCAACGACAGACTCCAATTCGGTAATTTCAGCCATTAGGAATTGTCGGTCTTTACCAATTTTGCTTCCTAAAAAATAAGCACTGAAAAACAATACAAAAGGAGCGGTATCAATAATAATCATAACAGGAAGCTCTCGATTCATCTGTATAAACCCGGTGAGCGAAAAACTATATTCTCCGGTCAAAAACAAAATAATATATCCCAGAACAGGAAATGCGATACCGAAAAGACCGGCAAATACTGCATAAGTCATTGCCGATGAGATTTTCAACTCAACGGTGTTTCTTGCCGGTATTTTTTCTTGTCTGTTATTCATAAATTTATTACTGCCGGGAACAAAAATACAATTTGTTATCCGATTAAATCATCTATCCAATCAAAATATTTTTTTTCGGCTTCGTTTGCTTTTTCTTCTATTTCTTTTTTCTCCTGTTGTTTATATGCTTCAAGCTCTTTTTCTATCTCGGAATTAATTTCCATCATTTCCGACATATTCATCTCCATATCGTGCTCTTGAGCTTCTAATTTCATGGCTTGCTCAGAAATTTTCTTCTCAGCAATTTTTTGTTCACTGATATCTACGGCAATCATAACCACCTTCTCCACTTTGCCGTTTTGGTCTTCGACAGAGCTCAAAGAGTACATCAGCCATACCGAATTTCCTTGAAAATTATTAAATTCATCAACTCCGGAATAATTTTCATCCTCCAATACATCATCCCAAATTTGAACAATATTTTTTTTCGATTTCAAAATACTTTTAATACCCACTCCCTGAAGTTCAAAGTTTTGTGCCTTAAATACTCTTTTAAATTGTTCATTTGAATTAAGAATACTTTTATCCGGCAAAAATTCAACGATGATATTGTTCAAATCCATTGCCGATAATATTGCTTTTAGTTCAAACTCCTTTTTCATCAACTCCTCTTGGGTTTTCAGCAATACCTTTATATTGGTTTGCATTTCTTTCTCTTGTTCGCTCAAGCGATCCGCTTTTTCTATCGTTTCCTCCAGTAATTGTTCATTTTTTTTCTCAATTTCTTTTTGATGAGAAACATCATTACCGACTAATATTGCTTCAACAACCTCTCCGGAATCATTTTTGACAGGAGCCAATTGCATCAGAACCCATTTATGGTTGTCAAATTTTGTTTTTAGTCTTGCACTAAACTGTAAGATATGTTCTTGTTCAAAAACTATATTTAGTTTTTCTTCAAAATCCTTTTGTTGCTCTTTTTCAAGCAATATTCGAAAATCTTTTTCCTTGATTTCTGCAGCATGATAATCTACAAGTGTTAAAAAACGCCGATTGGCAGTTTTGATGATTCCTTTATTATCAACTTCACACTTGAGTAAACTTTTGTCTATCACCGAAACAATGGCAGACATTTCCAATTCATTTTCTCTGGCTTTTTTCTGAGCTTCCCGCAATTCTTTAAATCGATCACGCATTTGTGTATCTTGGCTGGCAAGTTCTTCTGATTTTTTTCTGGATTCTTCCAATAATTTCGCCGTCTGTTCTGCAATTTGAACTGAGCGCAATGAAGAGCCGATATTTTGTGCAATTTCTTCAATAAAATCCACTTCATGTTGTTCAAATTGCTCAAAGGCTGCAATTTCCATCACTCCGCTCATTTCATTCTCCGCTTTTAAAGGGACAATAATTAAACTCTTCGGAACGGCATCTCCCAAACCGGATTCAATTTCAATATAGTCTTCAGGTATTTTCTTCAACCAGTAGGTTGTTTGCTCAAGAGCGGCCATTCCCAATAACCCGTCTCCTACGGGTATGGTTTTCTTCAAAAACTTCTTTCGGTCATACGCAAAGGCTGAGGCCATTTCGAGGTAGGACTGATCGGTTTCTTTATCTTTCAATAAAAATATACCGCCTTGTGCCGCATTCAAATACTTTACAATACCTACAATTACAGTTTCAGAGAGTTCGGAGATTGTTCCTGCCGATTGCAAAATAGATCCTATCTTGTTTCTACCCTCAACAGCCCATTGTCTCAGCTTTTCATTGGCTCTTCTTTGTGCTTCGTGAGCTTCATTTTGCTTCAATTTCTTTCTTAAGTCATTGAGCGTATTGTATAAGGGCGTTTGTTCAATAGAACTGTCAGGTTCTGTCTCAAAATTTTTATTATATAAATTTACTACAAATGAATTCAGAGTAACCAAGAATGTCCTGAATTCTGAGACTCTGTTAAACAGTGGGGATAGATAGTAGTTTTTTTCTTTCTTTTGTGTTTCATCGAGAAATATTTTTTTAATATCTAAGGTATTCTCATTGAACTCATTAAGCTCTTGAACTACTTTTTTATTGAGAATTACAAGTAAACCGGCGGTTGCCCCGAATATCAAAAGCAAAGCTATGACAAAAGCTGTAATTTGAAAATTTAAAAACCGTTGAAAACGCTTATCGGAAATTTCAATAAACGAATGATTTAACTCCTTGAGTTCTTTTATAATAATCTTTAGTTCTTTTATTTTCTTTTGGAGTTGTGAGTTCTTTACTTTTTTTATTGTTTTAACTTCTGTTATACCTCCGTTTACTTTTTGAGGAACATATATAACATCATACAAAAAAACCGGCTCTTCGGGAATGAGTTCTGTAATTGCAACAAAACCTTCCATAAATTCTTTCCCTTGCTTTATTTTCTGCCAATAAACTTTTGGTGCTTCAGGGAGTATAATACCTTTGGTATATTCCGGTATAATTCCTCCGTTTTTAAAGACATTGTAAGACAATCTGTATAGGAGGGCGTACTGTTTTATATTGTTTTTGGCTTCCTTTTCGTGTTCTTCTAAGCGTTCAATATTATACAAAACATCTTTTAGAATATAGTTATTCCTTAAAATGATTTGCTTTTGCTCGGCTGTTTTATTTTTCGATTTCTCCAAGCTACTATAAGTAACAAACAAGAGGGTACTCACCGCAATAATAAGTCCGAACAGAACTATTATGATATATGTCGTTGGTTTTCCTTTAAACATTATATTTTATTGAATGCTTTTGTTTGATGGTCAAAAATAATGTTTTTTTTTTTGAATATTAAGCAATATGTAATGTTTTCTTGATTTTTGTATATCAATTCAATATTATTCACGACTTTATTCTAAGCTAAAATGAGTGATTATGAACTTCGATAAGCACCAATCTTTTGAGCCAAAAGACATTACAAAAAAACATTATGCACCTATTTGGTGCACTCATTTTTTTTTTAAAGCTTTTGTTCTCAAAATATTGGCACTTCTCTTTATTCATAATTGCCCAATTTAGGTATAAGTTTCTGTGACAATAAGCATACCAAGTCCTCAGTTTGAAGAATTTTTGCAAAAGAATAACCTACAATCTCATCTGATTCCTTAGAATACGAGATACAAATATTCCTTTAGTTTACAGCTGAATTTAATTTATCGTAATCCTCAGACAGATAAAATGACAGCATATTAAAAATTCGAACGGCCAATTCGGGATACTTATTGGTTCCGTCATTGTTTTTCATATTTAGTATATCACTTACAGTTAGTAACATATCCCCTGTTTCCATT
Organism: Bacteroidota bacterium; assembly: GCA_034659855.1. Taxonomy (GTDB): domain Bacteria; phylum Bacteroidota; class Bacteroidia; order Bacteroidales; family JAADGE01; genus JAYEIA01. Next base: position 9,837 of record JAYEIA010000199.1, on the reverse strand, counting down.
TTATAGGATGCAATTAATGCATTGACTGCCCTTTTCAGGTTTCCTGCATAAATCAGGCCGGCTCTGTCGGCCGAAACTTGAATCAGTCTCTTAGCTACCAGTACCTTATGATGCTCTTGAGATTTAACATCTATTTTTGCTGACAGAAAAACAAAATCCTTTGTCGTTTGGGCAGCATTAATCATTTGTGAGAGATCTCTTCCGGCATTAGCAGCCTCTATGGTTTTGGCCATTTCTCGCATCATTACTAATTCTTCGAAAACTTTTTCGGATAATCGATCGACTGATACTTTCTCTCTAAAAAGATCGGTAACCGAATAGGCCTTTGACGTTATTTGCAGCCAGGCTTCAGAAGCCGTCAATCGAGTTTGCTTATGACTGATATAAGCCAATTCGCGAGCTACGGCAAAGATGAGTTCATTTATAGATTTTGAGATCATATCTTCTCCGAAAACTATGAATGGAGGTTTTGCTTCATAACCTACCACCCTGTCGGTCATCTTTCCTTTGGCTGAATATATTTCTAAATCATCAATTGAGAACGACTGTGCAACGGCTCTTATCATTTTACTCAATTCAGGATAATTATCGCTGTTTAGCGGCTTGGCAAACGACTTAACGACAGTATATTTTGGTTTTTCAAGTGTTGAAATCCACTTATTTATTTCCAAAACATCATTGTCCGGTCTGATCAGCCGGTGTTTTAACACTTTATTCTTATGTTTTTGCTTCAATGTTCCGAATTTAGACGGAAGTACATCTGTTACCGTTCCGGGGGTTTGCTCAGGATCTAACAAGGATAAAATGTCTTTTCCCCGTTTTCCGAATTTTGAATCATAATTGGCCAATGAACTGATGTTGGGCTTTGACAAGGGTTGGATTTCTGCCAATTTTCCGGCGTACTTTTCATTTTCCTGACCTTTGGCAGTGCTCAGCAATTCGTACAATTCGGCCTGAATAAACTTTCCTGACGTGGGGTGAAAAAAATTAGACTTTTCATCGGGAAGCAACAAATTGAAATCCTCATCGGGCAGTTTTGCTTCGGTTTTTTTCAAAACATTTTCAGCTTTTTTAAACTCATTTGCCCTAAGTAAAAGCTCAGCATACAAAATATCTGCATAAGCCTTTTTCTTTTCATTCTTACAACTCTTGTTAAAATCTGAAACAATAAATTCAGCCAATTCCAAGCTGCTCTGATACTGCTCAATAGTTTGAGAAACTTGGCTTATTAACTCCAAAAATACAAGTCGCCCCCGGTAACCGATATTAAACTTATGGAGGGCATCTTTATATTTTTTAATTTCAAAACCGGTGTTTAATTGGTTGGTTAGCTTTTTAACCAACGCTTCCTTCTCTTCCTGTGTTTGAAAAGAAATATCTGTAATATAAAATGCCAAAAATAATCTGAGCAACTCATAAAACTCATCTCCTGTTTTTTCTGCCAAGTTCATCATCAATTGGTTGCCTGCCAGCGGTGATTTTTTTAAGTAATTGAAATGAGCAATTTCTTTCATGCGTATCTCCGAAGTTTGGATATTCAACGGCAACAGTAACTTGAACAGTTTAAATACTTTCCGATTAATTCCAAATTTGAAATCTTTGGCATGTATCGAATGCCATAACCAAAACCCTTTATGTTTGAGTTTTTCTGTTCCAATTTCTTCTGTGAACTTTACTCTGTACTTTTTATCAAAACCGAATAATTTTGCGTCTTTATCCGTAAGTACAAAGTAAATAGATTGGGCAGTAAGGGGTTTTGCTTTTTTATTCTTTTTTATTTTTTTTACCGGAAGAATCGCCAAAACTTTTTCTCCGGACTCTTTCACCGCTCCAATAGCCAACTCTTCTCTGCTGTCGGTATCTGAATTAATAAATACATTACTTTTCAGTTGATTATCTTTGCTCTCACTTACATTTAAATCACGCCTGATAGTGGTTTCAAATTTTTTAAGTACAATAGATTCCTGTTTTCTTTTTCGCATGGAAAAAATCCCCCGGCGTCCGCAAAGATGAATGGTATAAACTAAAAATTCATCCACCACAGCAATATAAAAACTACTGAACTTAAGTGGCTTAATACTCAGCCAGCCACCTTTCACGGGTCTAAAATCAACCCCTACCAAATCGTTTTCGTGTGTATGTATTTTTGATTCAAAACGACCTTCTGCATCAATCTCCACTTTTAGTTTTTCAACAAAATTTGCCAAATTAAAGTTCTTCGGTTTTGGAAGTACATGGCCACTTTTCAAAAACAGCTCTGCCAAATTGAACTTTTCTGTTTTATCAAAAAACTTAAATTTATCGTTTATTTTTCCTTCCTTTGTTGAAAAATCAGGTGCTGCTATCATATCTTGATTTTTTTATACAATTCGTTTAAATATGAAATCTTATTTCCATATGAGTTTCTTGCTGTAATTCGCTCTATGCTTTTTCGCTTCTTTGCTCTTAGTTCATCGTCGGAATAGCCTATGGTTATAACTAACTCTATTCGTTTTTTGGCGGGAACATGCAACAGGTTTTTTATTTTTTGTTCATTAAACCACCCTATCATACATGTTCCGAGGCCTAAATCGGCAGCTTGCAAACAGAAGTGCTCTGCGGCAATTCCCACATCTATTTTACTGTAATCTTTGTCCTTGACTTTGTTTCCGAGGGAAGCCGTCAAGTTAGAGCCTTCATTAACAACCACCACATGTACAGGGGCTTGTTTTGTAAAATGGTTCAGAGGCAACACCCTGTTCGACATGGAATCAGCAATTTTATTTTTCAGTTCCTCGTCATCCACCACAATAAATGTCCACGGTTGTGAATTACAGGCCGAAGGGGCAAGACGAACCGCTTCTATACATTGAATAATTTTGTTTTCTTCAACAGGCTTCTTGTAATATGCTCTGTCGGATTGACGCCTTTCAACCAATTTAGAAAATTCCATAAGCAATTCTATTATCTTTTACAAAATTAGCAAAAAATAGGCAATCTTGAAAGATTTTTATCAGATTCAGACTTCGTCTGTTTTAATATTTTAAATAGCTGAACTCCTTTAATATAAAGGTTGCTATATGATTTTGCGATATAATTAGGCACAGGCATTATTTGGAGAGAACCCAAACGCCTGATAGTAAAATAGATAGCAATAGCTGTGAATTTGTTTTATCAGGCATTCAGGCACTTACAATTATACACAATGTCCATTTTTTTATATTAAAACAGACGAAGTCTGAGATTAGAATTAAGTCCAAGTTTTTTGTTTTCAGTAGTTTCAATCGTCTTTTTCTATAATAACAGCGGTTCTGGTAGGCAAATACAGTTTGAGGAATGGATGCCCTCCGGCTTCCGCAGATTCGTACAGCATACTGTCATCAATACGATTGTGCCCCATGAACTCAGCACTGTCGGTGTTTAATATTATTCGATATTTGCCTTTGGAGGCAGGAATTTCATAATCAGTAAAACTCTCAAAGGGGTTGAAGTTTATTATAAAAATAAATTGGTTCCGCTCATAGGCCAAAACCTGCTTATAATTATCTTGAACAAGAGCTGTTGCTGTTTTGGCTTGAAGAATATTCCGGCTTCTCAAAAAATCAACCATTCGCTTATCAAAATCAGATAAAAAGCGATAAACCAAGTCTTGATTATCGGCCAAACTCCATTGCCTGCGTGCATAATGATACGACCAATTATTTCCATCTCTCGGAAAATCTATCCATTCGGGATGTCCAAATTCATTGCCCATAAAATTTAGGTATCCCCCTTCGGCCAATGAAGCTGTAAAGAGACGTATAATCATATGGAGCGCCAGGGACCGTTCAATATTGAGGTTTAATTTGTTTATATGCATGTGCTCGTACATATCGGCATCGGCCAACCTAAAAATGATGGTTTTATCGCCTACTAAAGCCTGATCATGCGATTCGGCATAGCTTATAACCTGCTCGTCGTTGCGTTTGTCGGTTAAGCGGTGAAACATATTACCCACATGCCAGTCTTCGTCTTTTTGTTCTTTTATTACTTTAACCCAAAAATCAGGTATTCCCATAGCCAAGCGGTAGTCGAAACCATATCCTCCGTCGGCCAACGGGCTTGCCAACCCGGGCATTCCGCTCATTTCTTCGGCTATACTGATGGCTTGCGGTTTTAGTTCATGAATCAATTTATTGGCCAAATTCAAATATACAATGGCGTCTTCGTCTCTGTTATTATCATAGTATTGTTCATACCCCATAAAGTCGGTTCCCAATCCATGATCGAGGTAGAGCATACTGGTAACTCCGTCGAAGCGAAAACCGTCGAAATTATACTCTTCGAGCCAAAACTTGCAATTGGACAATAAAAAGTGTAATACGTCATGTTTTCCGTAGTCGAAACAACGAGAATCCCAAGCCGGGTGCATTCCGCGTTCCCCTTTATGAAAATACTGATATTCGGTTCCGTCGTACTTGCTGAGGCCTTCCACCTCATTTTTTACAGAATGAGAATGCACAATATCCATGATTACTCGGATACCAAGCTTGTGAGCTTCATCAATTAAGGCCTTCAACTCTTCGGGGGTTCCGAATAGATGAGTGACTGCAAAATAGCTTGAAACATGATACCCGAATGAGCCGTAATACGGGTGTTCCTGAACGGCCATTAGTTGTATTGTATTGTAGCCTGCATGTGAAATACGAGGCAGGACATTGTCTTTAAATTCTGTAAAATTGCTCACTTTTCCTTCTTCGGAAGCCATTCCTATATGTGCCTCATAAATGAAAGGAGCTTCTGAATTTTTCGGTAATTCATGCCTAAATATATAAGGTGATTCCGGCAGCCAAACTTGGGCATTAAATATACCGGTTTGATTATCTCTTACTACTCTGCGAGCATAGGCCGGGATTCGATCATAGTAATTGTCGTCCTTTCTGATGACAAGACGATACAAGTCTTTGTGCTTAAGGCTGTTTTTGGGCAATCGTAATGAAAATTCACCGTTTTGAGTCGGCTTGAGTTTATATTCCGGTTGTCTTTCCCAGCCGGAGAAGTCTCCAACAAGCCAGACTTCATCTGAAGCCGGCAACCAATCATTATATACTAAAACCTCGCCCTTGTAATGCAATCCAAAATGCAAATAGCCTGTGGCAAATTCTGATAAACTCATTGGCCCTGTCAATGATTTTTCAACGGCAGAAACACGCTCTATTCGCTTACTAATCGCTTCTTCAAACGGCTTTAAATAAGAATCATTCTGAGTTAGTGGTATTTTGAAGCTCATGGCAGTCTATTTTTAGGCTAAGGTAACAACTTTTCCAAACTATACTGAATCCGGACGGTTTTTTGTAACCTGATTTATCTGAAGCGTATACAAATTTTATGAGTGGAGATTTAATCCGGAAAAAAAGGTAAAAGTTGCCGTTTCAATTACCGTTCAACATCACTATCAACAACTAAAAGCATTGTAAAACAAAATGCTGTCCCCTTATTAACTTCACTTTTAACCCAAATTTTTCCGCCGTTTTTTTCGACAAATTCTTTGCACAAAATTAAACCCAATCCGCTTCCGGACTCTCCGTCGGTACCCACAGAACAGGTATTTTCACTGATGTCAAACAGTTTGTTCTGAATGTTTCTTGAAATCCCGACACCGGTATCGGTGATACATACTTTAACTTGACCTTTCTCATTAATTATATCTGCGGTAACAGAAATATTTCCTCCTTTGGGGGTAAATTTTACGGCATTTGATATTAAATTTCGGATAATGGTTGAAACCATATCTAAATCTGAATAAACATAAATATTATCTGAGACATTATTCTTTAACTGTATTTGCTTATTTTCAGCAGTTTGCAAGAACAAATTATTAATATTCTCTATTAAAAGCAATAAATTCAGTGATTCCGGCTTAAACGTAATGGTATCTCTTTGAGTCCGAGACCATAAAAGTAAATTTTGAAGCAATTTATAAGCATTGGTCTGGCCGTTATGAATATATTGAATATACTTCTTTTTTTCATCATTGCTGTATTTGTTAAAATTTTCATTTAGCAATTTTGAAAAGCCCAACATCGAATTAAAAGGACTTCTTAAATCATGAGCAATAATTGAAAAGAATTTATCTTTGGTTGCATTACTTTCTATTAAGTCTTGTTCTACTTGCTTTTGCACTGAAATATCCAGAATTATGGAATATACCTTTCCAACTTCTCCGTTGTCAAGCAAAAGCGGAACCAGAAACAGACTCAAGAATAGTTCTTTTCCCCCCTTTGATTTATACATCATGGACAATTCAACAACCTCCTTTGTTTTTATACATTCTTTAAATTTTTTTGAATAGCCATTTTGAACCAATGGAGAAAATTGCAACAAATTTATTTTTTTGGTGTGTTCTACTGAAGGAGAATCCAACATATCCAAGGCCTTTTGATTTATTTGCAGAATTTGACCTTCTGTTGTTGCAGTGAAAATCCCTAAGGGGGATTTCTCAAAAAGCAACTTAAAATTTTCTTCACTTTGTATGAGGGCCTCCTCAGCTTCTTTACGTTCGGTTATATCTGTAGCAATTTCCAATCGAGCCTGTATATTGTCATCCCAGACAATGGCTTTGTCTCTTAACAAATACCAGCGCTTGGTAATTGAATTTTGAAATTCCCAGGAATAGGTGTCTTTCGGCACTCCGTTTTCATCAATTAATAAATGGCTTGAGCAAAACGAGCAAGGTTTATCTTCTCCTTGTAAAATCTGATAACATTTCTTTCCCACATTATCACCTACCAAGTTTTTCAGATATTTATTCATAAACAGCAACTCATAATTCTGCATATCGGCAACATAAATGGAGGAATCCATACTATCCATAGTTAATTGAAATCGTTTATTTTCATTTTCAAGCCCTTTCTGCTTTCTGTCGCTTTTTATTTTTATTGAAATTTTTTCGGCTCCGGCTTTTAAGTATTCTATTTCCGTATTTTGCCAATTATCTTCATTAGCACAATTATCAAAACCTATAAAACCCCAAAATTCCTTTCCAATCCTAATCGGTATAATCAATACTGCTTTTATTCCCTGAGGGTCAAGAATACGTCTCTCCGAAGCCGGAAAATCTGCAATTCTTCCGTTTATAATTTCTCCGTTGCTCAGTAATTCATGCCAACGGGGTAGCCACTCGCTGTATGACAAATTTTGAAGCCCCGGATTATCAATTTCCGGTTTAATATGCGGGGACGTATATTCTGCAATCTGACTCATCAACAATTCTCCGTATTCCGACTTATGATTTTTAAAGACGTAAGTTCGAGATGCTTCGGCAACTTCACCCAAAATTTTGGTAAATCTCTGAACAGGAAAGCTTTTTTCATCCACTGACAGTGTATCTGATGCTAAATTTAGAGCAGTTAAGTAATTCTCTTTAGTTTTTAAATCTTTTTCAATTTTCTTGTGTTCTGTATTATCAAAAACCGTTATAACCATTAATGAGTCGTTTCCCAAAGTCATACTGACAGAATAAACTTTAACGTTCTTAATTGAACCGTTTTTTAATCTTTGTTTGAACTCCAAAAGCGAAGATTTATTTTTAACCGCTTTTCTCATTTTCTCCTCAATCTCCTGAGGCGAAAGTGTGTTTATTTCACTTATTTTTAGCTGTAATATCTCATTTTCGGTATAACCGTAAAAATTCAGAGCCGCTTGATTGACTTTGAGGATTTGTTTGGTTTTGGTGTGAATTTGCAGCATGATCGCCTTATTGCTCTCAAAAAATGAATTAAACTTATCCTCCGTTTCCGCCTGAATCATTCGCATCCTGAGGCTCTCATTTTCTTTTAGCAGTTCATTGTATGTCGGTTTGCTTTTCATCCGAATAATACGTTTAGGTTTATAGGTATTCAACGCTTGTCATGATAGAATAGTATTTCTTTCCGGGTTTCATAAAATCCACTCTAAGTAATCATACAATTATTTAATGGTATAATGGTGCAATAATTCAACTGATTATCAGCAATATAACAATATTAAAATACAGAAAAATTTATGCATTACTACTTATATATCAAATAGTTGCTTCAATCTTTTTAAAAAATAACGTTTTGTAACTAAAATTATCATAAATACAGATTCCAAAATACTTATTTTATTTCTTAAATAAAAATATATCTGCAAAAACAAGCCAAACATGTTTCACGTCAGTTTTCACTTCTGTCTTTTGCAACTTTTATTATCTTTGTAAAAAAACAACACACATGCTCACAGAAAGAACCGGCGGCATTTTAATGCACCTCAGCTCACTACCCGGGCCGGACGGAATCGGAACCATGGGAAAAACGGCTCGGCATTGGGTCGATCAGTTAACAGAAGCCGGACAAAGGCTTTGGCAGATTTTGCCTCTTGGCCCTACAGGCTTTGCCAATTCGCCTTATGCCTCATGGTCGGCTTTTGCCGGCAATCCGTTATTTATTGACCTCAGCTGCTTTGACAAAAACGTTTATAACTCCCCGAAGTTTAAAGGTTTAAACAAGGATAGTATTGATTATGAAGAATTAAAAAAAATAAAAGTCCCTTACTTAAAAAAATATGCCAAAGCATTTATCAGCAATGAATTTAACAATAAAAACTACTTGGATTTTAAATTTAATAATCGATTCTGGCTCAATGACTATGCACTCTTTCATGCATTAAAAGAAAAATTTGACTTTGAAGCCTTCAATACCTTCCCCGATGACATCAGGCTGAGAGAAGAGTCTGCTCTGAGGGAGTACGGCACGGAGTTGCAAGAAGAGATAGAAATTTGCAAAGCCACTCAATATTTCTTTTTTGAACAATGGAATGAATTGAAAACTTATGCTAATTCTAAAGGGCTGCGAATAGTAGGAGATATTCCGCTTTATGTAGCAGAAGACAGTGTAGATGTTTGGGCCTTTCCGGAGCAGTTCATGCTGGATAACAATCGTAAACCGACCCGAGTGGCGGGTGTCCCTCCGGATTACTTCAGCCAAACCGGTCAACTCTGGGGAAACCCTGTGTATGACTGGGAAGCTATTGAAAAATCCGGGTTTTGGTGGTGGACAGAGCGTGTAAAAATGAATTTCAAACTTTTTGATATCCTGAGAATAGACCATTTCAGAGGGTTTTCTGAGTTTTGGGCAGTACCGGAAGGCAACAAGACGGCCGAAGAGGGAGAATGGCTATCCGGCCCCGGTGACCGCTTATTGAATAAAATTTACTCTGAGGTACCCCATGCCGAAATCATTGCCGAAGATTTGGGTGTACTTACCGATGATGTTATCAGGCTCAGAGATAAATACCGACTTCCCGGCATGAAAATTCTGCAATTTGCTTTTGACAGTGACGCCTCAAATCAATTTTTACCACACAATTATGACAAAAATTGCATAGTATATACCGGTACTCATGATAACGACACAAATATCGGCTGGTTTACTGAAGCAATGGCCAAAGAACAAAATTATTTCAAAAACTACACCGGAGCCAAACTTGACAGTATCAGTCAAAGTTTTATTAAAACAGCCTATGCCTCTGCAGCGAATACTGCGATTATTCAAATGCAAGATTTATTGGGGCTGAGTACAAAACACCGGATGAATACCCCGGGAATAATTTCGGGTAATTGGGAATGGCGTATGGCTGAGGGCAGTTTTACTCAAGCACATAAGGATTTTCTGTTGAGGCTGTCTGAAATATACGGGCGTAATATACTTTAAATGGTTTAATTATTAAATGATATAATGATACAATGGTATAATGATACAATGATATAATGGTATAATGATATAATGATACAATGGTATAATGATACAACGGTATAATGGTATAATGATACAATACCTTGCTATTCAACAAATACACTCT
>JAYEIA010000198.1:0-8562 GCA_034659855.1 Bacteroidota bacterium | reverse complement strand
ACGAGTGGGTATTCCCTGCTGAGATAATTTCTTGACAGGGATACTATTTATACTTTAAATGGTTTAATTATTTAATGATGTAATGATACAATACCTTGCTATTCAATAAATACACGCTTTGTAAAAAGTCAAATTATTAACCGTTTAAAGCATATTACCTAAATTGAACGATTATGAACAAAGAGAAGTGTCAATATTTTGAGAACAAAAGTGTTACAAAAAAATTGAGTGCACCCAATAGGTACATGATATTTTTTTGTAATATCTTTTGGCTCAACGGCGAAGCCCTCACAAACACCTTATTAAATTATTTCAAAATTAGTGAATAAAAGATTGGTGCTTATCGAAGTTCATAATCGCTCATTTTAGGTATTAAACAAGTCGGATAAACAAATCGTTTATCTAATAATTTTTGCAAATAAAATAAACAAATACAATGGCTAAAGTAAACATTAAAAAAGTTCTTAAGAACTTAGGAATAAAAGAGGTAAACCCGGGTGTTTCAACGGGTCAAAACCGGATTGATACAGAAGGAGCAGTTACTGAATCCTATTCTCCGATTGATAACAAACTCATTGGTAAGGTAAAAAATGCCACCATGGAGGATTACGAAAATGTGATGGAAGTTGCTCAAAAAGCATTTAAAAAATGGAGAAGAGTTCCCGCTCCCGAAAGAGCAGAAGTGGTTCGTCATATTGGGCTGGCATTGCGAGAAGCCAAAGAAGATTTGGGTGCATTGGTTACTTATGAAATGGGTAAAATTTTCCAAGAAGGCATGGGAGAAGTTCAGGAAATGATTGACATCTGCGACTTTGCCGTTGGTCAATCCAGAACTATGAACGGAACAACTCTCAACTCTGAAAGACCGGAACATAACATGATTGAACAATACCATCCGCTGGGAATTGTGGGTTTGGTAACTTCGTTCAATTTCCCGGTAGCCGTTTGGGCATGGAACAGTGCTTTGGCAGCTGTAGCCGGTGATGTTGTTGTTTGGAAACCGTCGTCAAAAACGCCGCTGACAGCAATTGCTGTTACAAATATCATTCAGTCTGTGCTAAAAGAACACAATGTACCGGAAGGTGTATTTAATTTGGTGATTGCAAAATCGTCAGTTATGGGTGATAATTTTGTAGGCGACAAACGAATTCCGTTATTATCAGTTACCGGTTCTACGGCTGTAGGAAAACGTGTAGGCGGAATTGTCGGTAAACGATTAGGAAAAACCATCCTTGAATTGGGAGGAAATAATGCCGTAATTGTAAGTAATAAAGCTAATCTTGATTTAGTTATTGCCTCTACTGTTTTCGGAACAGTAGGAACAGCCGGACAACGTTGTACTTCAACTCGCCGTGTAATTGTACACGAGGATGTATATGATGAAGTGAAAAACAGAATGCTGAAAGCTTACAAAAGCTTGTCTAAGAAAATAGGTAATCCTCTTGATGACAAGACTTTGATAGGCCCGGTTATTGATAAATATGCCGTTGATTTATTCTCAGCAGCAGTTAAAGGAGTTGAAGAAGAAGGCGGAAAAGTATTATTCGGCGGAGAAAAGCTCGAAGGTTTTGAGTCTGACAACTACGTTATGCCGTGTATTGCTGAAGCAGAGAATCATTTCAAAATTGTTCAGGAAGAAACTTTTGCCCCAATTGTATATCTGATTAAGTACAAAGGCAACATAGAAAATGCCATTGAAATACATAATGATGTCCCTCAAGGTTTATCATCGGCCTGCTTTACACAAGATGTAAGAGAAGCCAATATGTTCTTATCGGCCGTAGGTTCAGATTGCGGAATTGCCAACATCAATATCGGTACATCAGGTGCTGAAATTGGCGGTGCATTCGGCGGCGAGAAAGATACGGGCGGCGGACGTGAATCCGGTTCTGATGCTTGGAAAGTTTACATGCGACGTCAGACCAATACCACGAATTACAGCTTGGATTTACCGCTTGCTCAAGGTATTGAATTTGATTTTTAACCGTCAAATTTTAATCCACAGTATAATGAAAAAGCCGTTTCAAAATTTGAAACGGCTTTTTTTATTTATTCAGATTATATTACCTGAATATTCGTTTAATTCCCCAAACCTTTCTATAAGAAACGTTGATTTTCTTTGTTTACCCGGTAAAATAATTGATTTTCCATCCGTTAGGAAAAGTTTGAGGGATTCAACGGATAAGCATAATATCTATCTGAATATTCGTTTAAACCACATTTCGAAGAGATACAATTGACGTGAAGACCAACTGTTTAGAGGCACGGTTACCCCGGTTTGAAAAAACAAAACACCGGAGGGGTAGTTTTCATAAGGTTTCACCGGTACCTTACCGTCATATAAAAACACACTGTACTCCTTATTTAAAAATCCTCCAAGCACATAATTCACTTCAAAATTCAAAAACATATAATTATAGCCGAGAATACCGGTAAAGGTTTGGTTTTTCAACATATCGTCAGTCACATCCACAAGCCTTATATCGCTACTCCAGTTAACTTCCTCCGCTTTATAGTGTATCAAATTACGGTCATAACGCATGCCGAGATACAGATAATTCTGCTTTTCATAAAAGCTGTTCCCAATTTTAAAATAAGCCGGTATGGATACTTTTGAAACCATATGCTTTTGAGTCATATCAAAAAGAGCTTCTGCCGTTTGGTATTTTGCAGCCAAACCGTAATTAACGTACTCGGCTCCTATGGCCACGCCGGTATTGTTATTTCTGAAATCATAATTATAAATAAAGCCGGCATAATAGCCCGGCACATAATCAATAAAAGTTTCCACGGGATTCATTTTCATATCCCCTATGGGTGTTTTATGAAACAAGTAATTAAATTCGCCGGGTTGAGGGTTAAAAGTACTATGAGTAGCTCCTGCTTTTATGGAAAAGTAACGATACTCAGAGCTTCTCCCACCGCCGTATTGAGCATATAAACTTACAGTGAGAAAAATAAATACCGGTACTAAAAAGTGATGTCTTATTGTTTTCATAAATATATAGTCTGGAAATGTTCTTTAAAAATCAAATCGTTTCATTTTTTTGGACTTATTAGGGTCTGTATTGCCATAAATCTTCATAATAGTCGGTATCCAAAGGGCCCCTACCCAATCCTAAATAACCTCTAAAATCGTTTTCGCCGTATTTAATTCCTTCTCCGACAGCACTTCTTCTGGGGCCTCCGGTATAGAATGCTCTTTGCAGCCATGTGTCGGTAAATGGATTATATCTCCAAAAATCGGAGCAAAGAGAATCTCTGTCTATACCCGTTCCGATATATCCGAAATCTTCGATAGTAAATCCGGCTGCATCAATTCTGGCAGTAGACGGGAAAGGTGCTTTCTCTACCCAATCCCCATTTCCGTTGGTTGTTTGCTTAAACATCCACAAATCATTGGTGTATAAACCATCACGATCCTGACCGCAACAGACAAACCCGTTATCGGCAATGGTAAATGTAGCCGCTTTTGTGCGAGGGCCCGGTCTGAAAGATGTCATTTGCAACCATGTCCCTTGCGGGTGATCTGAATCTGTAAGAGTGGGATCAAACTGCCAGAAATCATCGAATTCTATAGTTGATTTTTCACCTAAACCAAAATATCCTTTTCCGTCAATGGTAAATGCAATGGCTTCTTCTCGACCAATACCGGAGAATACAGAACCATCTTTTAATTTCACCCAGTCATCGGCTTGAATTTCCCATCTCCAAAACTCTTTTTCTCTGATTGTATCATTTCCGTTAACTGAAAAGCCCGAACCAATATATACAAAATCCTTATAGACCCCAATATTAACTCTCACATTATTAATAACAAAAGCTGCCGCATTACTCACCTCGGTTCCGGGATAACTGGAAACAAAGGACCAAGTGTCTGTTTGGGCATTATATTTATAGATATCCGGAAAAATTCCAAACTTATTATTTAATAAGCCGACATAAATTTCATCGTTGTAAACAAATGAAACCGCCCCGTCACCGGAGTTTCCGTCGTAGTCTCTTCGTTGCTCCCAAACATCTTTCGGGGCAGCGGTAGTTATTTCCAATTCTACCGGGTTAAAAGCCGTATCTCGGTAACTGGGTTGTCCGCCCTCAAGACTCCCCGTAATCACATACGAACGCACATAATAGGCTGTCTCCGGCACCAAGTTTATCAAAACACTTTCAAATTTATCTCCGTTTTGAAAAGACATATAGCTATCCGGGATAGCATCCAAATTTTCATCAATCATATAGGCTGTTGAGGTAGAGTCAGTCAATCGGGCTTTTGGCGACGTTCCCCACGCATGACCGTAAACCAAAATACTGTCAATATTTTTCTGTTCTTCCGGTGCAGCAAAAGAAATGGCCTCTTCCACCTTGGCATAAACATCTCGAACTACTGATGCGGTATCGGGCAACCCACTAATATATTTTGCTGCCCCCTGAGGGGTTAAATATGTGCCGCTGTCGAACTCACGAACAAAAGAATACTTTTGCTCATCAAACTTGCATGCACTAAAAATTATAATTATTCCGAAAATTGTAAGTTTTATATGCTTCATTTATATCATTTGTTTGTACTTATTTTAAGTAACTCATTAAATGCTTGTAAAAAAATAACCTTTACATTTCTACTTGCTCTTTTGCTTATTTTCATCGTTATAAAAATTTTAAATAAACTGTGGTTATTCGCAACTTTTATGTCTTGAAAATAAACAAAATAACTTCGTACAAATTGTAAACTTTATTTCTTAACAAGCACTAAGCAACGCTTTGTATCTCTATGATACACCGGCAATGTATACGCAAGCAATTGACAGTAGAGATAGTCCATAGTATTAACATTATCGAACACGGCAATGTTAAGCACATAAGTGTTTATTTCCAAATCGTTTTAATATCAGAAACTTCTTGAAATTTCTTATCACTTGAAATTACCGGACAATCTAAATACTTGACAGTTGCAAGAATTAATCTGTCATGTAATTCATAAAAATCAATAGTTTCAGCTATTTTTAATATTTCTGTATTAAAGTTAATTATTGAATAACAAGTTTTTTCTTTTATTTTCTCTATTGTTTCTGATAAGTTTATTGGTATTCGCTGTTTTTCTGCAAGATACATCACTTCCATTAAACTTATTATTGAGATATAAAGTTTATGTTCGTTATTTTCACCTTTTTCTATTATTATCTTTGCAGATTTACCTATCTTGTTAAATCCTGCAAAATGTCTTATAATTGCATTTGTATCAAGTAGATATTTCATTATTCAAACGTTTTATTTAAAATATCTTTACCCATTTCTTTTCTTAAAGAAGTAATCTCTGTATCCAAGTCTATAAATTTTTCAAAACCTACATTTTTCCATATTCCTGCCAGAGTTTTTGGCTCTTTTGTTTCTTTTGTTACACTTTTTTTGTTTTTGTGTAAGAGAAACTTTACAAATGTTTCAACTTCTTGTAATTCAGAATTAGGTAAATACGATAAATTATAAACAATATTTTGATGTGTTATTGTTCTTTTTTCCATTTTATTGTTTTTTATAAAAAAATAAAAATATGAAATAATTCTAAATATTCATCATTTCTGCTGTATTTTGATAGTCCGACTTTATAAAGCTTTCTCTTAAATATAATAGTTCTTGTGATATATTTTTAAAGGTTCCCAATTAATTTCTATTTAAAAGCCATATTATCAATTGATTTAAAATATTTTGTTAATATATTATACCCGTTTTTCCTTTTGGAATAAAATGTAGTTTATAAATTAATTTACTATCCTTCCTATTTTGTTAACGCTCTTTTTATACTAATATTTCATGCAAAATATCAACAATTTTATACTAAACAAAAATTATTCCGTGAATGTAATTTTTGAAATTATATTGACAGTATTCAGAGAACATCAATATTTCCCTTACTTAAATGCACTGAAATAAACGGCCTGCGACAAATCGAGTCCCTGAGCTGACCGAAATATAAAATTTATTAACCGCCCTTTTGAACAACAAAAAAGTTGACTGTGAAAAGCCAACTTTTTTATGAATACATTCAAAGTCTTGATTAATGATAGTCGTTAAAACATATCTTTGACTTTATCGAAAAAACTTTTCTCTTCGGCATTGGGTTGTGGGGTAAAGTTTTGTGAGTTTGAAAATTCTGAAATTGTATTTTTTTCATCTTTTGTCAAACTCTTCGGAACCCAAACATTTACTTTGACCAGTAAATCACCTTTTCCGTAGCTGCCGTATGAGGGCAGTCCTTTCCCTCGTAATCTCAATATTCTTCCGGATTGTGTTCCCGGCGCAATTTTAATTTTCACTTTTCCCTCAATCGTACCAACTTCAGCTGATGCTCCTAAGGCGGCATCCGGAAAACTAACATACAAATTATAAAGTAAATCGTTCTCATCTCGAACCAAAGTCGGGTGTTCTTCTTCCACAAACACAACAACAATGTCGCCGTTTACTCCGCCTCTCCGTGCTGCATTTCCTTTTCCGCTGACTTTCATTTGCATACCCTCTGAAACTCCGGCAGGAACATTGATGTTAACGACTTCTTCTCCTTTTACAATTCCTTCGCCGTAACAATGCGTACACTTTTCTTTAATAATTTTTCCGTCTCCTCCGCATGTCGGACAAGTTGTACTGGTTTGCATCTGCCCCAACAAAGTATTTTGTACTCTTGTAACTTGCCCCACGCCGTGGCAGGTAGTACAAGTGGTGTATCCCGAACCGGATTTTGCCCCTGTGCCGCTACAATGTGAGCAGGCCACATACTTCTTGATTTTTATTTTCTTGTCGGCTCCGTGTAATATTTCTTTTAAAGACAGCTTTACTTTAACCCTTAAATTGCTTCCTTTATTGACTCGTCGCCCCCGACGGCCTCCGCCGCCTCCGCCGAAACCGAATCCGCCGAAAACATCACCAAACTGCGAAAAGATGTCATCCATTGACATTCCGCCTCCGCTGAAGCCTCCGCCTCCGGCAGCTCCTCCGACACCGGAATGTCCAAATCTGTCGTATCGGCTTCTTTTCTCATCGTTAGATAATATTTCGTAGGCTTCTGCGGCTTCTTTAAACTTGTCCTCAGCAGCTTTATCGCCCTTGTTCTTATCCGGGTGATATTTTAATGCTATCTTACGATATGCTTTCTTAATCTCCTTCTTATCGGCATTTTTTGAAACACCTAAAATTTCGTAAAAATCTCGTTTCGCCATTTTATAAAACTGTCTTTATTTATTATTCTCCTATAACTACTTTTGCATAACGCAACACTTGGCCATTCAGGGTATATCCTTTTTCAATCACATCTACGACTTTCCCTTTTAGTTTTTTCTCGGGTGCCGGGATTTTAGTTACTGCCTCATGCAAATCAGTATCAAATTCATTGCCTTGAGCTTCAATCTCCTTAATTCCTCGCGATTGCAAAAAATCATTTAACCCCTTAAAAATTAAATCCAGACCCTCTTTCATTGATTTCATGTCGTCGGATGCATTGATAGACTTCTTTGCCCGATCCAAATTGTCAGTTACGGAAAGGAAATTTATTAAAATATCACTTCCGGCACTTTTTATAAGATCCATTTTTTCTTTCAGGGTTCTTTTTCTGTAATTATCGTACTCGGCACTAAGTCTTAAATACTTATCATTAATTAGTTTGTATTTTTCTTCCCAGCTCAATTCTTTTTTCTCTTCAGAAACCTCTTTCTTTTCGCTATTTGCCTCATCTTGCATTTCTGATTCTTTTTCGGATGGATTATTCTCCTTTGAAGTATCTTCGTCTATCGTTTTATCATTTTCGTCATTTCGCTCCTTGCTTTCTTTTGCAGACGACTCCTTAGCTTGAGACTCCGTATCTTTTATCTTTTTACCGTCTTTTTGTTCTGCTTTTTTCATTTTTAACAATTATATTTTTTATTAGTTTTGACTTAAGCACTAAGTGCTATTTATTGTTGCTTCCGAAGTTTTGTAAAACTCTTACAATTAATAATTTATCAAAAAGTAAATATACATTTAATTTTAAATAATTACTTATAAACAGTCTAAGTCAACATCTTATCAAATGACATTTTATTCCGTTCTTTTAATCAGGCTCTATTGTACAAAACTTCTGCCGGAAAGGAAATACAGACATTTTGACACAATAATTTCAGCGGGGCAACTAATCTGACAGCTTTACACCAAAATATTGCAATAGCGCTAACAATCTGTCAGGAAATTTTAAATACAACAAAACGCTAATAATACAGTTCTCCATCAGGCGTTTTAAGCTAGTGATTATTTATCAGGAAATCACATGGAAATAAAATATATTCTGAAGTATTAAGTAGTGAGTTCAGTTTAAAAAGTAATAAAGTTGAAAGTTTATAAAGTTAAAGTGCTAAAAATAAGAGTTTTAAGTTAATTGTAAGAATAGTTTATAAAATCCTGATAATTAAACATATAGCATGTTTTACTAAACTAAAACATACTTTTTAGACCGGACTCAGTACAATAGTTCGTTAAATTTTTATAATTACCTTATATTCAATACTTTATAAGGCAAGCCATAAGCGAGTTAAAGTGTTGATTATT
>JAYEIA010000197.1:0-1687 GCA_034659855.1 Bacteroidota bacterium | reverse complement strand
CGCATTAAGTAAGGAAACAATTAATGAATTAATCGACCAAGTATATCAGTTTAGCCGGATGTATTGGAAATCGGAAAAACAAGAAAACCTGCCGGTAACTTTAAAATACCCGGAAATGGCAGCACAAATATTTCCTCACTTTGAGAGCAACATCATGCCGGAGTTCGGACAAAAGAATTTATGGTTTTTATAAAAATTATTCAACCAAAATGACCAACGAAGAATTAAAAATACTTGAAGACAATTTGTGGAAAGCTGCAAATGAAATGCGTGCAAATTCTGGTTTAAAATCGCATGAATACGCTACTCCGGTGCTTGGCATTATATTCCTGAAATTTGCAGATAATAAATATTCAATTTTTGAAAAAGAAATTGAAGCTGAATTTAAAAAGCAAGAAAATTCGAGAACTTCAAAACCTATACATGAAATTGCAATTGCAAAATGCGGTTATTATTTGCCGCCGGAAGCAAGATATAAATATTTGTTAGAAACACCCGAAGAAGGCAGAACAGTTGAAGGACAACAGGACAAACAAACTATTGAAGTACTTGTTAAGCGTGCAATGGAATCTATTGAAGAACACCAAGATGAAAATTTTAAAAACGTATTGCCAAAAGATGAATATACCGATTTGAAAGATATTCTGCCAAAACTTCTTAAAACTTTTAATGACATCCCGAAGAATGCTACCGGCGATATTTTCGGAAAAATATATGAATATTTTCTCGGAAAATTTGCAATGAGCGAAGGACAAAAAGGAGGTGAGTTTTTTACGCCTACTTCTGTCGTTAAACTTATTGTTGAAATTATAGAACCGTATTATCAAAAAAAACATTCCGGCGGAACTGTGAGAATTTATGACCCGGCTTGCGGTTCGGGAGGTATGTTTGTGCAGTCGGCTAAATTTGTTGAAGAAAATCATTTGGGAAAAGCAGAGGATTTTTCAGTTTACGGACAAGAAAAAACCGATGCCACTACAAAACTTGCCAAAATGAACTTAATGGTAAACAATCTTAAAAATGAAATTGAAACCGTAAATTCATATTCCGACGACCCTTTTAAATCGCTCGGTAAATTTGATTATGTAATGGCAAATCCGCCTTTTAACGTTGATTCGGTGAAAGAAGATACCATTAAAGATGACAGCCGGTTTACTAAATTCGGATACCCGCATAAGAAATCAAAAAAGAAAGAAGGGGCAAATGTTCCTAATGCCAATTACTTGTGGATTAGCCTGTTTATAAATTCACTGAACAATAAAGGACGGTCGGGTTTTGTTATTGCAAATTCAGCTTCCGATGCACGAAGCAGCGAATACGAAATTCGCAAAAAAATAATAGAAACCGGCTTTGTTGATGCAATACTTTCAATGCCCTCGAATATGTTTTTTACGGTAACATTACCTGCGACCTTGTGGTTTATAGACAAAGCAAAAGCCGAAACCGAAAACAAAGATAAAATCCTGTTTATTGATGCCCGAAACACTTACAAACAAATAGACAGGGCACACCGTGAATTTACGGACGAGCATCAACAAAATCTCGCAACAATTGCAAGGCTTTACAGGGGAAATAACCATCGGTTTACGAAACTCGTCGAAAGGTATTTTACACTTGCCCTTGAAAATATAAAACCGGCAAACCTGCACTTTACAGAGTTACTTGGCTCCTTTACCGAAAGTTTGAA
>JAYEIA010000196.1:0-29333 GCA_034659855.1 Bacteroidota bacterium | reverse complement strand
AGCGGTGATAAATTTAAGCCGTTGGGAATGACTCAAAATAAATTAGTGAGTGATTTTTTTATTGATAACAAATATACCTACTTTCAAAAAAAAGAAGCGAGAGTACTTGAAAGTGAGGGAGAAATTATTTGGTTAGTCGGAGAGCGAATAAATAATGATTATAAGATTACCGGTAGTACAAAAAGAATTTTAAAAATCGTAAGCGGCTGACAAAATGGGTCGGTTTTATATGAGAATTTGCTCGTCCTTACAATTAATTGATATTATGCTAATTCGCTCAAAGGGCTTTTACTATTTTTTTTATCAGTGCCGGCCCTTCATAAATAAATCCGGTATATAATTGAATCAAACTTGCTCCGGCATCTATTTTTTCTTTTGCATCTTCGGCAGACATTATTCCACCCGATGCAATTATTGGAATTTCGCCTTGAGTCTTTTTTGTAATGTATCTTATAATTTCAGTTGAACGTTCTCTGAGTGGCATTCCACTTAGTCCACCGGCTCCTATTGCTTCAATTTTTATGTTAGGCAGGCTTAAGTTGTTTCTTGAAATAGTGGTATTTACAGCAATTATTCCGTCAATTTTCAAATCCGTAACGATACTTATAATATCATCCAATTGTTCTTCAGATAAATCAGGTGCTATTTTAAGTAACAGTGGTTTTCGTTTTGCTTTATGATTATTTAAATTAACAAGGGAGGACAGAATTTTTTTTAGAGCATCTTTCTCTTGGAGTTCTCTTAGATTGGGAGTATTGGGCGAACTCAGATTTATTGCAAAATAATCAACATAGTCAAAGAGGGCATTGAAATTTTTAGTATAATCTTCAACCGCTTTGTTGTTGGGTGTCCCTTTGTTTTTTCCGATATTTCCGCCGACAATGATATTTGTTTTTTTCTTTCTAAGATTGGATACCGCACTTTGTACCCCTTTATTATTGAAGCCCATTCTGTTAATAAGCGCTTTGTCTTTTATAACCCGAAAGAGTCGGGGAGAGGGATTGCCCGGCTGCGCCTTTGGAGTGAGAGTTCCTATTTCAACAAATCCAAAGCCCATAGCACCGAGTGTGTCAAAAGCTTCTGCTTCTTTATCCAATCCTGCTGCCAGTCCAACCGGGTTGGGGAAGTCTATGCCAAAAACAGAAGTTCTTTTTTTAGGCTTTGTTACGATTTTCGACACCCATGCGTTTCCAACCGGAATAGCATTAATTAATTTGAGTAAAAAAAATGTGAGATAGTGAGCTGTTTCCGGTTTAAATAAAAAAAGAAACGGTCGAATTATTGTTTTGTACATGAAAAAGTTTTAGAGATTTATGTGAATCACGAGATACATTACAATTCGTGCCATTGTCCGCCTATATATTTTATTTTTAAAGATCGTATAATATTATATACTTGTGCCGTTTTGTACTTTATATTAAATTCAGATTTAATGAGTTCCATTACCGAATCTCCCTTCCACCTTGAAGAATTTATATCGTAGTCGGCCGGGCTTGTACTGAGAATTATCTTTTTCAGTTTTTGCTTTTCATTGACTGACAATTTGGGAGTTCTTCCCGGTTTTGTTTTTTCTTCAAGCCCTTGTGTTCCCTCTTTATCAAAGTCATGTACCCAAAGTGTAATTTGCTTAAAACTGACATCCATTAATTTTGCAATTTGCCGGGCACTCCAATTCTTTGAAACCAAGTATGCAGCAAAAAGCTTGAGTCCCTTTTTATACTCAATTTCAGTTTCCAAGAGAGTTTTGATATCCTGCGTCGTATAGTTTTTTAATTTGAGGGAATTGTCTGACATTTTCTGTAAAGTTTAATTTACATTGTGTAATGTATTTTTATAAATATGAGCACAAAATTGTCGTATTTTATGCATTTTTCCAAATTAATATTTAAATCAACGAAAATTGATTTATTCGGTGATTATATGGTGAACTATAGAATTAGAGGATTCTCAGGGAGTTAAATTGGGCTAATATTGGATGTACTTGACTTAAATTGGCTATTTTATTTACAAGAAAAAAAGGCTTATAGTATAACTAATTGTATATTAAGTAGTTATGGTAATTAAGTAAAGTAAAGCTGTCTTAATGTCGTGTATTATTTCTTCGGAGTATATTCGATGAAGGTTCTGTCTGAGCTAAAAATAATAATGCGATCGGTTTCAGATTTTGGTGAATTTGTGGTTTTATCTTTTGGGGGAGTATCTTCGTTTTCTAAACTTTTGTTTTCTGTATTCTCCTTGGTTTCAGATATATTTGGGGATTCATCAACAGATTTTGTTTGAATGTTCTTAGTTTCATTTAGTGAACTTTCCTCAGTTGGTTCAGTTTCCGAAATATTGTCCTCTTCTTTTTTCTCAATAGTCTCATTAGAAAATAGGGTATTGTTTTCCGGCCGATCGTTTTTATACATTTGGCCTCTGCCGAATAGGAGCCATTCTGAATTCAAGGTGCTGAAAGTTACCAGAGTTCTTGTAACAAGATCGAGGCTGGGTTTATTTCTTCCGTTAATAATATGAGAAATGCTGGATTTTGGAACACCAATCAATTCGGCAAACTTTGTATTTGTAAGGTTTTCCGCTTCAATAACTTTTTCAATTCTATCTTTTATATGTTCAGTCATAATTAGGGGTTTATGTCTGTAAACAATTATTGGGGTATTGTTTGTAGTTTTATATGTATAATTTTGTAAATAAAGATACACTACAAAAATGGATTATCCAAATATAGTTTTCCACAAGTTGTTATTGGGGCATAAGCAGTTACTGTACAGCACCTTGCAACGTTCACATATATAACGTTGCTATATGCTTGTATTCTTGGTCGCTCAAGGAAGGTACACATTCTTATCGACGGAATTACAGTCGGTAAAGCCAATTACAAATGTAATTTAAGTATTTATTGTTTACAATATTAAAAGAAAGCAATTGTTTAGGATTGTAAACAGTAATGAAAGCATAACTATAGATTCACATTTTTCCTGTAAATGATATAGTAGTTGTGATATCCACAAAAAAAGAATTTTATCAGAGGGCCATAAGATATCTACAGCAAATAGTAGTAGGTGAGGTTTGTACATTACATGTAATACTCACAAAATTCCTTTTAATAGGATTCAATTAGAAAACAGCAGGTACAAGTGACAGAACATTTACACGACAGCCGGGATAAAATGCTTAATTTACTTATTGTAAGAGACATATACAGTATTTTGTTCTCATTACTACACAATCTTCGGATGTAATCAGGGAATTGCTGTACTTATGAATTAATGAATGAGGTAACAAATCTTAAAATACTGGTTATTATATAGATATGTGTTAAACTATTGGAGATTTAAGCCATATTTAATGAAATTTGTAATAATTATTAAACTATCACTTCATGTAATGTAGTAAAAGTGCTGAATTTAAGATGATTACAATATAAAATATGCGCAAAAAATATTATTATAATACATTACACGAATAAAAGGCATAAGATCTGATATATGTTGCCCTATCAACTTAAAGTTGAAGATGCTGCTTTTAGAAGGCAGAAACAAGTAAAACTAAGCTGTCTTTTGTAGCCGGAAAATCGACAGATATTATTGTGAATAATTATACAGACGATCCCCTAAACAATACAAGATCCTAATTATAAGCCCATTATACACTTGTTTACAAATGTAAAGAATGTTTACAAATGTAAATAGTTGGAGTGAATGTTAGTTTGTTCTTGTTTGTTGTATCTGTGCTGTAAAGGGTGAAAGGAGCTTATTCCTAAGTTCCTTAAAATTAGATAGTTATAGCAATCCCGGGATTACCGTGTAAAGCCCGTTTATGCGAACTTTGTCTATGTTTCTGTAATTCAATGTGTTATAAATAGCAGGGAATTGTTAGTGCAATTTAATTACAGCGTTTCTGTGGTTTGTTTAGTATGGTTTTTATTTTATTGAAACCTAAGGAAGTTAATTTCTGTTCTGAACATAGTGTCGGATTCATGCTCATTCTTCGAAAACATTAGTTTTTAAACATCTCTTTAAAAAAAAAATGATTTTATTATAATATATAAATACACGAGGACTGAGTGTTGTAAGAACTATTGCATTATAAAAAATTATACCTTATTTCTGCCTAAAGTAATACTTGAAGAAAACTTCTTCGCTAAGAATAATGATTATCTCAAAAATATGTTTATAGTTTAATAAATAATTTTAATTTTACAGTAAAGTTTATTTAAAGAATAAAATTATTATCTATGGATTCTTTTTCGGAACAAAAATCGAACTCGGTATATTCTCTTTTCGATACTATGTTGGCAGAAAATGTAGAATATACATATAGAGGAACCTTTACATCGGCTATATCCGAGACTATACTCTCTTTGGCGGAGAGAAATTTGGATATGTCCGACATAGCCACAAAAATAAGAAAGCGTGTTTATTTTATTATGGTTGAAGGATTACAAAATATTACTCGACACCAAACACCCAAGTCTATGCAAGGGGAAGTAAACTACCCCGCATTGTTTGTCATTCAAAAAAAGGAAAACGGGTATTACATCACTACAGGAAATATAATTGCTGAAGAGGACATTGGAATACTTACCGAACAAATTGAAAAAATAAATAGTTTAGAGAGAAAAGAGCTCAAGGAATACTCTTTAGAAGTACTTAGAAATGGTGAAATTTCTACCAAAGGAGGAGCCGGCTTGGGGCTTATTCAGATAGCGAGAAAGTCCGGAAATAAGCTGTATTACAGCTTCAAAAAATTAAAAAAAGACCTAAACTTCTTTTATTTACATACAAGAATAAATTACGGTACGGCGGAAAGTTCAGAAAGTGAAAATATACAATCTTTAGAAAACCTAACTAAGCTTCATGAGCACATTGATTCACAGAAAATAATTTTAAATTTTATAGGCACATTTAATCAGGAAACCCTTATTAATTTGTTGTCAATCATTGAAAAACAATTGCACGGAACAGTAGTTCTAAAAGTAAAAGTGTTTAATTTAATGGTTGAGATGCTCCAAAATATTGTTAAGCATGCCGACAATTATGTTCTTAATAAAGAAAAAGGAAAGCACGGAATATTCTTCATTAATGAAGATAAAGAGCACCTTATATTTAACAGTGGCAACTTTATAAGAAATACAAAAATAAAAAGATTTGAAGATCGGCTAAAGAAGATTTCAGATTTGGACGAAAGCAAGCTCAATGACTTTTATAATGAGACCCTATTCAATTTCGAAAGCAATACCAATTCACATACAGGACTTGGATTAATTGATATCAGGATGAAGTCAGGCAATGATTTTAAGTTCTCTTTCACGCAGGTTGATGAGAAATTCTCATTTTTTGCATTAAAAATCAGAGTAAATAAAAAGATAAGTAGTATGATACCATTTTTAGTTCAAAAAGAATCGGACACCCCGGAAATTATTCTCAATGCCGACAAAGGAATTTTCTCCTTTTTCGGACGGTCTATACCGGAAAATGCTGTCAGCTTTTATCAGCCGGTCATTGAATGGTTGAACGATTACAGCGAAAGCCCGTTAAAAAATACGGATATTCACTTCAATTTTGATTATTTTAATACTGCCTCAGCTAAGCAATTGGCCAAAATAATGTTGGCAATAGAAAGTATCTCAAAACACGATAGTGTTACGGTAAAATGGCATTATAACTACGGAGACACGGATATGTACGCCGATGGAATGAGATACAGAGAACTCTTGGATATAAATATTGAGATGATAGAAGAATAGATTTCTTCATTTCATATTTTTTAGACGCTTTATTCGGCATATTCTTTTCAAGAAAGCATTCATATTTTGATACCGATTTTAAATTATGATATTTCCTGAATATATATACACAGTTGAAATAAAGAAACAGGCTTTTCGAATAAAGGAAAAAATCTTATCACAGCTGACCGCACAAATAATTTTTACGGACAAAAATACGAAAAGTTCAAATACATTAGAATATGCTGTACTCACTCCCAAAATTATTTCAAATTTAAAAGTTCTCAGCTTAGAAAATTTTTATATCGGCGATGATGTTTTTTCTATTCTTCAGGATAAATTAAAGGTTGAATCGAATTTCAAAATTTCATTTTTTGCCAAAAGTTGCTTTTGGGATATCCAAAAATCAGATTTAGATTTTTCTGAAATCAGGTTTTTAAACAGCAGTTTAGATTTTTCAGGCTCCATATTTTCTGCCAATAACATAAACTTCGATAACACTGTTTTTGACGCTGATGTTATTGATTTTACCGATTGTTATTTCCTCTCGGAATTATTAGATTTCTCCAACACTAAATTTTTGTGCAATGAGTTAACATTTAATAATACCTATTTTTCCCGGGGCGAAAAAAGATTCAGAACTATTGATTTCGGTAAAGGTATAACAGAATTTAAAAATGTGGATTTTAATTCCGGGGATGTCGATTTTACGGGTTCAGTTTTTGGAGAAAAAGGAACATCGTTTAAAATCTCAAGATTTGGCACAGGAAAAGTTAATTTTTCAAGAGCTACTTTTGGTGTCGGTGAAACTTCTTTTGAAAAAGTTGAATTTTCAGACGGGGAAGTCAGCTTTCGATCAGCAGTATTCAATAACGGAAAAGTAAACTTCATAAGTGCCGACTTTGGTGAGGGGCGTAAAACTTTTCTTCGAACTTCTTTTGGCGACGGCAATGTATATTTTAAAAATGCCAAGTTTTCAGACGGAAAAGTGCAGTTTAGATTAGCTACTTTTGGCAAAGGCTTTGCAGATTTTCATTTTTGTGTATTCGGAAAAGGAGATTTACTGTTCGACAGTGCAGATTTTCACGACGGAGGATTGGATTTCAGAGCCGTAAATTTCGGAGAAGGGCTGGTGCGGTTCAAAAATACTTCGTTGGGAAACGGCGATATTATTTTCGAAAACTCCGAACTAAACGGGGAGTTCATCATGAAAGATACGGTGTTGGGCAAAGGCGAATTTAATTTTAATGATGCCGTGTTTTCCAACGCTTGTCTCAGAATTCAGAATGTAGATTTCGGAACCGGCAAAGTAACTTTTCAAAAAGGAAAATTCAAAGAACTCTCTCTCAAAAACTCTCAGCTGGATAATTATTTTGATCTGCAGTTTAAATCATGCAAACTCTTAGACCTGTCCAATACCGTTGTAAAAGATATTCTTGATATAGACCCCCATATCGGATCAGTAAATTTATCAGGTATGCGACTATTGGGGCGAATATATTTGGATTGGAGACGATCCAACCTTAAGGAGCTTATACTAAAGCAAGATACCTCTTATTCTATTAAGGCCGAACAATTCCGCACTTTAAAAGAAAACTACAATGTTACCGGGCAGTATAATTATGAGGACCAAGCCTACGTGGAATTTAAAAGAGCTGAATCTCGAGGTATTTTAGAAGAAGATCTCAAGCAATCAATAGTTCTGAAAGTTATAGGGTATTTAAAGTATGGGTTTAAGTGGTTGATTTTTGAAAAGATGGGAAGATATGCCACAGACCCACTCAGAGTTCTTGTTACTATGCTTATTACCTATCTGATGTTTACTTTTTTTTATATTATTCTGGCTGAATTTGGAAATATTCATATCATTTCTTCTTTATTTCCTCCGGAAGACCCCAGAGTTTTGAGTAATGTGCAAAAAGCATTTTATCATAGTGCCATAACTTTTTTGACCATTGGGTACGGAGATTATTACCCGGAAGGAATAAGTCGCTGGTTGTCTGCCACTGAAGGCTTTGTGGGCTTATTCATGATGTCCTATTTTACGGTTGCTTTTGTTCGCAAGGTATTAAGGTAGCCTTTAAAAAAACAGATTTCTCTCTCGGGTAATATGCTGTAGTTTTTTCATAGCCTTTACAGAATAATAAAAGGAATAAATATAATTCTATTTTTAGGAGTTATATTTTTTGTAAATTTATATATGCTATTTGGGTAGTTAAATATTTTTGAGATCATACGGATTGAATATCTATAATTATGAAAAAAAACACCGGAAAATATTATAATCGTGATTTAAGTTGGCTAAGTTTCAATTATCTGGTACTAAAACAAATTCAGGATACTGATTTACCAATCTACGAGCGAATAAAGTTTTTGGCCATATATTCTTCCAACCTCGAAGAGTTTTATAAGGTTCGAGTTACATCTTACCGTAGCTTAGTAAATATGTACAAAGAGTCTGAAAATGTAAAGTCTGAAGATGCACAACAGGTATTGGATCGTATAAACGAAGAAGTTACCGGACAATATGCAGAATACGAAAATGTGTTTTATAATGAAATTATACCGGAATTAGAAAAAAACGGCATCTGTTTATTTCAGGGAAATGAGTTGAACAAAATTCATGAAGAGTTTCTGGATACCTATTTTTATCAGGAAGTTTTACCTTTTATTCAGCCGGTGATACTTTCTCGCTCAGGAAATGTTCTGTCCTTTTTGCAAGACAATGTCATCTATTTGGCCATAAAAATGTATAAAAAGAAAAGTAAAAATAACCGTCCTTATTATGCCGTTGTCAAAAATCCTACCGATCATCTGCCGAGGTTTGTTGAGTCAGAGCAAAAATTATCCGGAAAATTTTTAATCTTTTTTCTTGAAGATATATTAAAAATGAGGCTTCATTTAATATTTCCCGGTTATATTATCGAAAGTGTTCATCCGATAAAAGTTTCGAGAAATGCCGATTTTAATATTGATGATGAATTTTCGGGAAATTTATTGGAAAAAATTCGTAATCATATAAATCAGCGTAAAACAGGCTTTCCTGCTCGGTTTATGTATGAGCAAAACTTACCGGAAGATCTTTTAAATGTTCTTCAAATGGCCTTTAATATAGAAGATGTTGATTATATTGAAACGTCATCCGTACTTAATTTTCAAGACTTTTTTGATTTCCCCAATCCCTTAGGCGATAAGCTGAGATTAAAACCATTGAAGAGATTACATCATAAAACTCCGGATAAGTACGATTCTGTTTTTGATGCGGTCAAAAAACAAGACATTTTGTTGCATTTCCCGTACCACAGCTACGATTACGTTTTACGTTTTTTCAATCAAGCGGCAATCGATCCTATTGTTGAAGAAATTAAAACAACACAATATCGTGTGGCCACAAATTCAGCAGTAGTCAATGCCCTTATTACAGCGGCAAGAAATAATAAAAAGGTAACTGTTTTTGTTGAACTAAAGGCCCGGTTTGATGAAAAATTAAATATGAAATTTGCGTATCAAATGCGAGATGCGGGAATAAACGTCATTGCAAGTATACCGGGTTTAAAAGTACATGCAAAAGCTGCCTTAGTTATCCGGAAACCCAAAAAGAAAAAAGATCGTAAAGCCTTTGCTTTTTTCAGTACCGGAAATTTTAATGAGAAGACGGCAAAGCAGTACAGCGACCTTGGCTTTTTTACTTCGGACAAGCGACTTACTAATGAACTCAAATCTATGTTTTCCTACCTTGAATCGCCCATGCGAAATTTTAAATTTGAACATATTCTCGTTCCGAGATTCAATTTTATGCCGCGAATTAATGAATTAATTGATTATGAAATTGAACAAGTTCAACAAAGAAAAAAAGGAAGAATAATTCTGAAAATGAACGGGTTGCAGGAAAAAGCCATAATTGATAAATTGTACGAGGCCGGGCAAGCCGGGGTAGAGACCCAACTGTTAGTGCGCGGAATATGCTGTTTGAGAACGGGGCGTGATTTCAGCAAAAATATATCTGTAATCAGAATTGTCGACAGATTTTTGGAACACGCAAGAATTTATGCATTTGAACATACGGGGGATTGGCAAATATATTTTTCAACGGCCGATTTAATGAACCGAAATATTCATCGAAGAGTTGAAATTGCTGTTCCTGTCTTTGATAAAAACTTAAAAAAGGAGATACTAAAGTTTCTTGAAATTCAACTTTCCGACAATTGTAAGGCAAAAACATTGGACTATAATATTAATAATATTGATATACCTCAGGAGGGAAACAATAAAAGGAAAGCCCAACAGGATTTCTATAATTATCTTCGAAATATTGAGGAAAACAGTTAATTTATTCTCGGGGATTTTCAATTCTGTTTCTCAATTTAACCGTTATTTCAGGCAGTAAATTTATGATATAATCAATGTCGCCGGAACTGACATTGTGATGAGCAACAAATCTGGTCTGTCCGTAGTAGGGTGGATAGCACAAAATGCCGTAGTCATTTAATATCTCAGTAAAGTAATGTCCCGTATTTTTATTCTCGGAGTGAAACCCAATGTATAAAATATTGGTGTGTATATTTGAAAAATCAATATCAAATAATTCATAATTTTGCAATGCTTTG
The DNA here is from genome assembly GCA_034659855.1 of Bacteroidota bacterium. Lineage (GTDB taxonomy): Bacteria > Bacteroidota > Bacteroidia > Bacteroidales > JAADGE01 > JAYEIA01. The sequence continues at coordinate 19,001 of JAYEIA010000196.1, read as the reverse complement.
GCCAATCGCCTAATATTATCATGGTCTTCTTCGAGCCGTTGGGTCATAACATTCAGTGCATAAATTCCCGGAGCTGCAATTATGCCGGCTTGTCGCATGCCGCCGCCCATAAGTTTTCTTGTTTTTCGGGCATTTTTAATAAATGCTTTTGAACCGGTAAGAATAGACCCAACCGGAGCACCTAATCCCTTTGAAAGACAGAACATAACAGAATCTGCAATGGCGCTAATATTTTTAACATCCGTTTTTAGATAAGTTGCTGCATTGAATATTCTGGCCCCGTCCAAATGAACCGGAATGCCATAGTGGTTTGCCAGTTCTTTGATTTCTTCAAAAATATTGAGCGGTACCACTCTTCCGTTACCCAGAGGGTTTTGGAGTGCAATAAGCCCGGTTTTGGGGTAATGAATATTTTCCTCTTTTCGGATGAGTTCTTCAATCGCTTTTGCTGTAATCATGCCGTCATCTGAATGTATGGTTCTGAGCTGAACACCGGATATTACCGATGCGGCGCCAACTTCGTGCTGTACAATATGAGACCGATCAGCAAGTATGACTTCATCCCCTTGGTTGGTGTGCGTATAAACAGCCGCTTGATTTCCGAATGTTCCGGAGGGAACCAGCAGGGCTGCTTCTTTTCCCAAACGCATGGCTGCTTCTTTCTCCAGTTGTATAACCGTAGAGTCTTCTTGCAGAACATCATCGCCGAGTTTCGCCTTTGTTATGGCTTCAATCATTTCACTTGTGGGCAAACTGACGGTGTCTGATCTGAGATCTATTTTCTTTTGCATTTTTTATAAATAATTTAAGTGATACTTATCCTGAATAATTAGTTACGCTGAGGTGCAAGCACGTTCATGCGTTTTTTTAGATTCGTATACGAGTAACTAAACCTGCCGATATAGTATTCTGTTTCAAAGGTTTAGATAGGAGGTAGACGGCTCTGAAAAGATACACTTTAGTGAAAAATAATAAAATATAAATTTTAATAAAAGCAATATATTCATCTGAAAATAAGTAATTTAAAAATCATCCGGTAAAATCTTTATAATCACCATATTCAAAATAGCACCTCATATTCTATACTATAGCTCTTTTTTATTAATTTTCATGAACGTGCTTGCACCTCAGTGCAGCTAATTATTCAGCTTAAGGATCGAAACTGCCGGCAAACAATTATTCGCCTACTTTTCCTATGAATCCAAGTAGTCCGATGGCACATATTTTATCCACGGAATCCGAGCCGTTCTTGGTTCGCAGAGAGACATAATAGACCTGTGAAGCTTTACATTCAAAATCAAAATATGCCCGGTCTGCTCCTTCCTGAAAGGTCGAGTTTATTGGCTTTTCTTCGGCTGAGCTTACTTTATCATAAAGTTTAAAAACTAAATTTTCAATGCCTTCATAGCAACATAAAGCGAATCTGTATTTAACACCTTTCATGAGGTAGATTTCCCATTCTTGTCCGTTAAATTTTTCAAGAGTAGAGCCTTTCTGACTGAGCTTGAAATCGTTAAGATATGCCACCTTATCGTCGTTAAAGACGGTCGCACATTTGAATACCCCGGTGTTATCTCTGCATTGGGCATTGGCATGAAAAGTACCAAAAAATCCTATGGTAAACAAGAGTAAAATAATTCCTTTATGCCGTATTTTCATTTATCTGTTTTTTGAAAAATTACTTTCTGTTTGTGATATCTTGCAAATTATAAGCCGGAAACTCCAAATTATTGTCAAATATTTGACTTATTTGATGTGTTCGGCTTCAACAATGATAAAAGAACAATATTTTCTTGTGAAATGCTTTTTTTAACCGCATCAATTTTAAACTTTTTGGAATCGTAAAGATTAAATATTTTGGCATAGGTTTTTACTTTATACTATACGGTACCTTTGGCTTTTGGGTTCGGGGCATATTTTTCTAATGAGTAAAGTGAATAATATTATTGCTGTTTGCTGTAGGTTTTGAATCGTTTTTTTATTGCATTCACAATATCATAATCATTCGAGTAATATAAAAATTCAGAATTAAAATTGCACCATTTTATAAATTTCTCTGCTTCCTGTTTTGATAATCCGGTATGTTGAGATACAATGGATAAATTATATTTTTTCCCGATAATATTACTTCGATATTCTCGCTCTTTTATCTTTTTTAGTTTCTTGAGTTGCTTTTCTTTTTTTGTTTTGAAATGTATGGGTATTCCTATAGCGGTAGAAGATGTAATCAGAGCCAATTCTTTAGCGGATATAATACTGAAGAACCATTGTTGAATTCTCTTTTGAGTTTCGTCTTCTTCAATTTTTACATTTTTAAATTCAAATTCAAAATCTTTCCAACGTGCATCAAATATGTCGATATTTGCCAATTGATAAACTTTGGGTATAAGTTCTATAAAGTAAACATTTATTTCATTGGGATTGATTTCTTCAAAACCGAGAGTTAAGGTTTCATAGCCAATAGCCGAGACTCTGAGTTTTTCTTTTTCAAGCATGGTGATATGGAAAAATCCGAGCGAGTCACTTATTGATACACTGTTTTTATTGATATTCAGTACTGTGGCAAAAGGAATTGGTTTTTGAGAATTTTGGGCAATTACTTTGCCGGTTATTTCCACGACTTTATTTTGTGCCTGAGCCGAAAGCATAAATAGGAGTAGTAATGTGCTGAATATAATTTTTTTCACGTTGTAGCCTAAATTTAATGATGACAGAATAAAATTGTATGTCAAAGTTATATAAATAAGCCGATAAATAAATAGGATTAAGTTTTATTTCTGCTTTTTAACGTTTATTAGGGCTGTTTATCAGAAAAGGTCTTTAAATTTTTGACCTTTGAGCGTGCTTGCACCTCAAAGTGTCAAAAATTGATTAAAAAATTAAGGTTGAAACAACGGCTTATGTAGCCCTGCTGCACCTCAAAGCGTCAAAAATTGAGCCCGTCAGCAAATTTGATGCAATTTGTTATATTGCTTATAATTAATTATTTATAAAAAATACCGAACGATTGTATCAGACAATCCGCAATTAAGTTTTTGTCTTTCAGGCAATAACGGAATGGGCTCATGCTACAAGTACAGTTTTTTAAAACTTGACAGGGTTGTGATAACTGAACTGTTCAGCATATTCCTCAATTTGCAAATTCATCATCCAAGCCGTCATTTTTCATTTCGGCCAGTTTGTTCTCTTGAATAAATGATTCATAAAAGAGTTGCTGAATTTTTGTTCGAACATTATCTTTCAGCAGCTTGTGATTTTCTATATCAGGATGAATTCTGTTCGACAAGAAAATATACATGAAGTCATATTTCGGGTCAACCCATGCATAGGTTCCGGTAAAACCCGAATGCCCAAAACTTTGGTTGGATACAATTTGAGCTGTGGGCCCGCCTTTGGGTCTTTTAGCATGGTCAAATCCCAAGCCTCTTCTGTTTCCTTCTTTACAATAAGGGCAAGCCGTAAATTCTTTTATAGTTTTGGGCATAAAATATCGTTTGCCCCCGTAAGAGCCGTACTGCAGATACATTTGCATTATTTTGGCCACATCGTCGGCGTTGGAAAATAAACCGGCATGTCCGTTTACACCGCCCGACATAGCGGCTCCGTAATCATGAACATGTCCTCGGAGTAATTGTTTTCTGAAAACTTTGTCGTCTTCCGTCGGTATTATTTTAGATTTTGGAAAGCGATTGAGAGGCAAATAACCCATGGTAGTTGCTCCCAATGGGCGGTAGAAGTTGTTGTTGGTATATACATCCAAACTTGATTCGGTGGTGTTCTCAATAATTTTTTTAAATAAGTAAAATCCTAAATCACTGTATTTATATCCCTTCCTTTTTCGGAGTTTCGAGTCAAAAATTTCTTGATATAAAGTATCTGTATAGGTATTATTCATGTATAGATTATCAGCCACCTGAACGGAGTACTTTTTACTTTTTTTCGAGGAATAAATTCCCTTTTTAAAGCCTGTTTTTGATTCATTCATGGTGTGCAAGTAGAATGGTATCCATGATTTTAGCTTTGCTTTGTGCGTCAGAATATGACTGACTTTAAGATGCTCTTTGTTGGTGCTGTCAAGCTCCGGCAGATAGTACCCGAGTGTTTGGCCGGTACTGAATTTGTCCTCTTCATAAAGCTGCATTAAAGAGGGAACGGTGGCCAAAATTTTGGTTAAGGAAGCCAAGTCATATATATCGGTAACTTTGGTTTTTTGTGTTCCGGCATAGGTCTGCTTTCCGAATGCCTTTCTGTAAAAAACCACACCGTCTTTTGCCGCAATAACAACTGCTCCGGGAGTAGCTTTATCTCCAATAGCTTTAAGAATTACAGAGTCCACTTGTTTCAATTTTTCAGTTTTTAAGTTAAGTTCGGTGGGTTCGGAGTATTTTAGTCTTATTTTTTTTGTGGAAAAGCCGGTACCTGATTTGAAATGCTTTCCGGCAGAAACCGGCAATTGACCGTCTGCCTTAATCCCTCCATAGAGCACTTGGGCCGTAATATCTCTTGTCAGCGTTCGGTCATTATACGAAACGACAACGGCGGCAATTTTTTCAGGATGTTTGAGGTGATTCAAAATGTAGGGATTTCCAAAAACAGCAAGTACAACATTTGTTTTTTGCGATAACTTTTCAATAAAGGAGAAAACATCCGGATTTGTACCGAAGTAGGGGGGCATTCTATTGGTGTTATGCAGGCTTATTACTACAAACTTATAATTTTCCAATGTCTTGATAGAGCTGTTCAGGCTTTTTTCTGATATATTTTTAAATACGGCATAAGTATCAATAGTTCCGTAATTTTTCATGCGCTGTTGAAAGGAGTTTACTTGCCCGTTACCTATACTGATTGATGCAAAGGTAGATTGAGAAAAATCGGTAAAAGGTATAATTCCAAAATTGTCTGAAGCAATCGTTACGGCACCCTCAGTTAGTTTTCTGTTGAGTAATTTTGCCTTGGGCGTATTTAAGTCTTTGATCAGATTTTTTGTGTCAATCGGTCGGTAATTATGTAAGCCAAACCAACGCTTAGCCTGTAGTATTTTTAATACTTTTTTATCCAACTCTTTCCGGCTGATCAGTCCGGTTCTAAGAGCAGCTTTCAATGTTTTATAGGCCTGCGGAACACTCTCCGGCATCAGCAATATATCAACCCCTGCTTTGAAGGCCTTAAGCTCAGTTTCACCGGGAGCATTGTGCTTTGTAACTCCTCTCATTCCCAGTGCATCCGTAAACGTTAAGCCTTGGTATCCCAAATCCTTTTTAAGGTAATTGGTAACAATATTTCGTGATAAACCGGAAACGGAGTTCTTGCTTGAGTCCAAAGACGGAATATTAAGATGAGCCACCATAATGCCGCCAAGTCCGTAGTTTATCAGTTCTTTAAAGGGGTATGCTTCAAGAGAATCTATCCGTTTCTTGCTGTGCTTTATTATCGGAAGGTCTTTGTGAGAATCTGTATCTGTATCGCCGTGTCCGGGAAAATGCTTGCCGGTGGCCAAAATGAGGTTGTCTTGCAATCCAAGCATATACATCAATCCTTTGCTTGCTACATTCTTCCTGTTTTCTCCAAAAGAGCGACTGTTTATTACCGGGTTTTGGGCATTATTATTGATATCAATTACCGGGGCAAAATTTATATGTATGCCGAGTCGTCTCAGTTGTCGGGCGGTTTCGGCTCCGAAATCATAAATAAGTTTTGGGTCTTGAGTTGCTCCCATAAGCATTTGGCGCGGGTAGCGTACGGTTGAATCAAGCCGCATGGATAAGCCCCATTCATAATCTCCGGCAATCATTAAGGGGATTTTTGACCGGCTTTGAAAATTATTCGTTAATTGGGCTTGTCTTACCGGTCCTCCTTGAAAAAAGATAATTCCTCCCACATGATAAGTCTCAATCATTGTCTGAACATACCGGCTGTGTGCGGCATCTTTGTTTGAGTATGCCGGTATCATCAGTAATTGTCCTATTTTTTCATCATTCGTCATTTGACTGAATACAGAATCAACCCATTGCGAGCCTCCTAATAAATAGGGCGGAGTATGTATAATGGAATCAGAAAGACTTGTATTTCTGCTGACTACGATGTCATTGCTGTATAAAAAAAACAACGGAAAGAATAAAAGACTTTTGAGTAAATAGAGTAGGATTTTGCGTCTGCTTTTTATCATTTTCGGAATATGTAAGTATTGATGGATAAAATCAGAACAAAAGTAATACTAATCAAGGAAAAAGGAATCATTTTTTTTATTTTTTTGTATAGTATAATATACACTGTTTAATTTGGGCGAGAATGAATATGTATTACTCCGTTGCGGACTTCGTCTGTTTTAATATAAAAAAATGGACATTTAATTACAAATGTCTGAATGCCTGTCAAAACAAATTTTTAAACAAATTCACAACTACCTCTATCTATCTCATTATCAAATGTTTGGGGTTTGTGAATAACGCCTGTGTCCAATTATATTACAAAATCATATAGCAGCCTTTATATTAAAGGAGTACAGCTATTTAAAATATTAAAACAGACGAAGTCTGAACTTATAAAAGACGGTCTCAATTATTGTTTTCCAAGAAATGGGGTCTTGCTTTTTTTTGCAGGCAATTTCCTTTGCACTTTGTATATTCGCAAGAGCAAATGAATTAATATATTGAATATGTGACATCTTGATATTCGGGCAAGGATTTATATTTTGTATAAAAAAAAGGGGCCAATTAAGGCCGCCTTTCCTATGCCTTTTTTGCATAGTCCAAAATTGCTTTTGAAACTTTTTTATCCGGCTTAACAATTGCTAAGTCAAGATATTTTGCAAGTTTCTTTTCTGCCGCTTTAATTTCTTTTAATTGATTGCTCACAACAACAGATTTTGTGTATTTTGCACTAATGCTAAGGAATTCAAAATAAAAAGTAGAGGATTTATTCATAGATACCTTTTTTGTTTAATAATGTAACGCCGGACTATTTTCCGTAGTATCCGGATTGTAGAAATTAACAAACATTAACACTTCTTTTCGTTTAGAATGAGGGGATTAGCTCAAAATACAATAACGAATAAAATATGCACGGTATTATTGCTGAGTGGGGATGTTTTTAATAAATACCGGAAGAATCTTTGAAGGCATTTTTTTTTCTAAATTTGTATGAAAAATTCAAGACAATGAAAAATCGCATAACAGAATTGTTTGGTATAAGATATCCGATAATACAAGGAGGAATGATATGGTGCTCAGATCATGAGTTGGTTTCAGCTGTGAGTAACGCCGGAGGTTTAGGATTGCTGGGAGCCGGGTCGATGTATCCCGATATTTTGAGAGAGCAAATACGTCAAACAAAAGCTGCAACGGATAAACCTTTCGGAGTAAATTTACCTTTGCTGTATCCTGATATTGAGGCACAGGTGAAAATATTGTTGGAAGAAGGCGTCAAGATAGTTTTTACATCTGCCGGCAATCCGAAAACATTGACCGACTATTTGCAAGAAAGAGGTGTTACCGTAGCCCATGTGACAGCCAATTCCAAATTTGCTTTAAAAGCTGAGGCATCCGGGGTCGATGCCATTGTAGCTGAGGGCTTTGAAGCCGGTGGTCATAACGGCAGAGAAGAAACAACGACGATGAGTCTGATTCCGGTGGTAAAGAAGAAAATAAAAACTCCCTTAATTGCTGCGGGAGGTATTGGTTCGGGAGAAGCCATGTTGTCGGCTATGGCCTTGGGTGCCGACGGGGTGCAAGTCGGAAGTCGTTTTGCGGCATCCCTCGAATCGTCTGCTCATGACAATTTTAAGAAGGAAATTATAAACGCTAAAGAAGGTGATACGCAATTGTTGTTTAAAAAATTAATTCCGGTAAGACTCATCAGAAATGAGTTTGCTTTATTGGTGCATGAGGCGGAAAAAGCCGGAAAGAGTAGGCAGGACCTACAAGAATTGTTGGGCAAAGGAAGAGCCAAACAAGGAATGTTTGAAGGCGACAGCTTAAACGGAGAGCTTGAAATCGGACAAGTTTCATCGAGTATTGACCGAATATTATCGGCACAAGAGATTATAGATAATATGATACGAGAGTACGCTGATGCAAAAGAACGAATGACGGGAGAGGAATTCAAATTTTAAAGGAGAGAAAATTGCAGACTTCGTCTGTTTTAATATTTTGAATAGATGTACTCCTTTAACATAAAGGCTGCTATATGATTTTGCGATATAAGTGGGCATGTTTCATAAATTATAAAAAATATGTAATTTTTGTCAATCCTGTCAAAAAAAGACTTTTCGGAGTACACTTAGCGGTTAATAATTTTACTTTTACAAAGCGTGTATTTCTTGAATAGCAAGGGATTGTATCATTCTATCATTAAATAATTAAACCATTTAAAGTATAATCTATATTTTGAAAAGAATTTCACTTACATTTGCGTTCAAAATTATTAGAGAGAAAAGCTATTTATGTTAGAATTTGAAAGATTTGAGTTAAAAAACGGACTGCGTGTTCTTTTTCATCAAGATAAAGAGACCCCAATTGCGGCGGTTAACCTCATATATGATGTCGGAGCAAAAGATGAATCTCCTGAACGTACCGGCTTTGCTCATTTGTTTGAGCATTTGATGTTTGGCGGTTCCGAAAATGTTAAAAAATTTGACCGAGAATTGGAGCAGGCCGGCGGCAAGAATAATGCATTTACAAGTAACGACTATACCAATTATTACGACACCTTGCCCAAGTCTAATATTGAAACTGCTCTGTGGTTGGAGTCCGACCGTATGAAAGCTTTGGCCTTTACCGATAAAGTTTTGAATGTGCAGAAAGGTGTAGTCATTGAGGAGTTCAAGCAAAGTTATCTAAACCAGCCTTACGGTGATATTTGGGCGTTGATGCGATCTTTGGCTTATAAAGTCCATCCTTATCAATGGCCGACCATCGGTAAAGAAATTTCTCATATAGAGGAAGCAAGCATGCAAGAGGTCAAAGATTTTTTCTATCGATTTTATGCACCGAATAATGCCATATTGACCATTGCCGGTGATTTTGAATTGAGTCATGTTAAGGAGCTTTGTCAAAAATGGTTTGGCAGCATACCGCGTCGCGATGTTCCGGTCAGAAATTTACCGGTAGAGCCGGTTCAAACCAAAGCTCGCCGTTTAACCGTAGAACGAGATGTGCCGTATGATGCTTTTTTTAAAGCATACCACATTTGCAAACGAAGCGATCCTGAATTTTATGCGACGGATATCATTTCTGATATTTTTTCGGGCGGGGAATCTTCCGTATTAACACAAGTCTTGGTGCGAGAAAAGAAATTGTTCACTAACTTGCATGCCTTTTTAAACGGGAGTTTGGACAACGGGCTTTTTGTTTTTGCCGGGCACCTTGTCGAGGGAGTTGGCTTTAAAGAGGCCGAAGAAGCTTTGATGATTGAGGTGGAACGACTTAAAACGGAACTTGTCAGTAAGCGGGAACTACAAAAGGTAAAAAATAATGTAGAAGCAAATCTGGCTTTTTCTATCGACGGCATTTTGAATAAGGCATTGATATTGTCAAATTACGAACTTTGGACTAAAGCGGAAGTTTTTAATCATGAAGCAGAAAATTACAATGCCGTTTCAAGAGAAGATATTTTGAGCAGAGCACAACACATATTCAGAGACGAAAATTCATCTACACTTTATTATAAATCCAAGCGAAAAGGGTAGGGGGTTGTTTTTTTACAGCTTAATAACAGCACCGTCTGTCGCTCGTTTTAATTTATAGCCCTGCGTCTCATTTATATTATTTTGCCGGAGGTCGATTTCTCGAATTCGCTTGGCATTTTTGATTTCTTTCGGAAGCCCCTCCAGTTGGTTATTAAATAAATTCAGAACCCGGAGGTTTTCCATGTTACCAATCTCGGGAGGCAATTCTGTCAATTGATTACCATACAAATTAAATGTTTCAACCTGCGTTAGCTTGGCGATTTCCGGCGGAAGTGAACTTATCTTATTATCACTTAAGTTAAGTGCATTTAAATAAGGTATTTGTGTAACAACTGTCGGGAAATTTTCAAAATTATTGGCATTTAAGTTTAAAATTATCAACATTTCCATTTTTTCGATACCTGCCGGCAATTTTGAGAGAGAATTTCCTCTGAGGTTTAAATCTGCGAGGTTTCTTATATTAGTAATTTCTGCCGGCAATTTGTTTAACCTGTTATCTCCGACATTCAATTTAATGAGATTTTGGAGGTTTCCGATTTCAGCCGGTAGGCTTTTCAACTGAATATTCTGGCTGATGTCTAATTCGGTCAATTCAGACAGACTTCCGATTTCTTTAGGGATAACTTTCAATTTATTTCGTTGTAAATATAGGGTCGTCAGTTTTTTTAATCCTCCGATTTCTGCCGGTATTTCGGTCAGCATATTTGAGCTTAAGCTTAATATTTCCATCTCTTGCCAAGTCTTTATTTCAGCCGGCAAGCCGGTGAGCTGATTATTTCTTAAGTCAATGTATTGGAGACGTTTTAAGTTTCCTATTTCCGGTGGCAGTGTTTGTAATTCGTTATCTCTTAAATCCAATCGGGTTAAATATTTAAGGCGACCGATGCTTGTCGGTAATTTAGAGATTTTGTTGTCGGCCAATTTTAAAATTTCGAGATTGGCCAGTTCACCCAAACGCTCCGGCAAAAATGCAATTTGGTTACCCTCAAGAGTTAATGACTGCAAATTATAGAGTTTGAAAATATTTTTTGGAATAACCGGTGTGTTAATCAGCTTCAAAATATAAACATCCTCCGGATCGTCCAGAGCTTCCTCCATTGAAGTAAATTCATCTACTTCATTGAGTTCTTCGGTGGTTAAACGCATATTGACTTCAGTATTGGGCAAGGTATCCCTGAGGTCTTTGATTATTTCTCCCGGTATGTCGTTTCCTCTTAGGTCGATATATTTCAAATCAATTTTTCGGAACAGTTCTTCAGGAACAGTTTTTAGCTTGTTAAAGCCTAAGTTAATGGAAGGCACCTTGGCTTCAGTAATAAAATCAGGGGGTATTCTTTTAATTTTATTGTCTTCAATACCAAAGTATTCCAATAATGGGAGATCGGAAATGCCGGTTTCTAATTCCGGAATTTTATTGTCGCCGAGTTCTATAGATTTTAAGGTGGGGATTTTATATAAGTTGTCCGGAAATTTTTCGAGTTTATTATCATAGAGATCAATAAGTTCCAGCTTATCCATTTTCTTCAATTTGGAAACATCCGTCAACTTATTATCTCTGAGAATTAACTGTTTTAAATTGGGCAATTTATAGAGTTCACTTTCAATATCGTATATCTTGTTTGAAGTTAAATCTAAAATTTCAAGTCCGGTTAATTCTGTAAAAGACTTAGGAAAAATTTCTATCCGGTTTTCTTTGAGCTTAAGAACGCGCAAGCTTTTTAGATTCCCGAAATTCTCCGGCAGTTCTTTAATGCTGTTTTGTTCAGCAATAATGTATTCCAGCTTTAGTAAAGAACAAATTTCTTTGGGCAGTTCTCGAAAATCATTATAGCTGATATCCAAATATCTGAGATTGACGAATTGTCCTATTTCTGCAGGAAGATCTTTCATAAATGCTCCGTTTAAGTCAAGTGTATCAACTTTTTCGGGTTCTTGTAAAGCATCTTCCATACTTCTGTAATACTGGGCAGAAAGTTGAGATGAAAAGGATACTACTAAAATTAATACGACTGTGTTCAGAACTTTCATATACTAATTTTGGTTTTGGGATGATAATTTGTTCAAATTTAGAAATAAATTATTGAAAAATCGTGTTTTTTTTTCAAACCCTACTTTTTAGTTACAGATTTCATTTACAACAGGATAAACTAAAAGATTAAAATATGAATAAAGTAGAGTAAAATATTTAAATTTGCACAGCGTTCTATACCTATATTAAATATAAAAACAGAAGTAATCACTATTATGAACAGAAAAATTATCAGGAAAGAAATTTTGGTTTTGTTGTCATTTTTTATGGCAATGAGCCTGGTTGCACAAAATCAAATTGATGTTACATTAGTCGAAGGCGGCAACTTTATGATGGGAAGTAATAATGAAGCTTATAAAGAGGAACAGCCTGTCCATAATGTGAAAATTCCGTCGTTTTATATGGCTCAGTACGAAATATCATATGATCAATATTTAATATTTACAAAAGTAGCCGGCTATCCCGAACCATACGGAACACCCGGTATGCCTCTTGTAAATGTAACCTGGCAAAAGGCTGTTTTATTTTGCAACTGGTTGAGTGTAAGAGAACAGTTGGAGATAGCCTATGAGGTAACCAACAGCTCTGAAGATAATTTTGAGGTCAACTGCAGTTTTACTAAATCCGGGTATAGGTTACCCACTGAAGCCGAATGGGAATTTGCCGCAAGGGGAGGCATATACTCAAAATCATACAAATTTTCGGGAAGTAATTTTCCGTATAATGTCGCATGGTTTTCTGAGAACTACAAGGGATTGGAGCATAAGTCCGGAGAAAAACTTCCCAATGAAGTGGGGGTATATGATATGAGCGGTAATGTTGCCGAGTTTTGTTGGGATTATTATTCAGGGACGTACTATAGTGAAAGTTCGGAGTATCACCCGAAAGGCTCAAGAACGAAATTTGATAAAGTGTACAGAGGAGGAACTCGTCGCAGTAAAATGAAATACATAGAGGTTTTTCGTAGATTCAGAATACCCGACAATGAAAAAAATATGTATGTAGGAATTCGAGTTGTCAGAACCAAAACAGACTAATATAGCCGAATCGGTATGTCATCAGAAAAATTATTTTTATCCGAATTGCAAAGCCAAATTCAGGAGGTGCTGGAACAAGGCCTTGATTATCGCTATCATATTATTGCCGAAATAAGCAGTATAAGTGAAAGCCATACAGGGCATGCCTATTTGGATCTGGTTGAAAAAGAAGAAGGCAGCGAACAATTAAAGGCCAAAGCCCGAGCTACGGTATGGGCTTATACATACAGAATGTTAAAGCCCTACTTTAATTCTGTAACCGGAGAAGATATGCAGGAAGGTATGAAAGTGTCCCTTACCGTTAGTGTAACCCACCACCCGGTTTACGGCATGAGTTTAAATGTAACCGATATCGACCCTGAATATACTTTGGGAGATATTGAAAAACAGCGACTCGAAGTCATCAGAAGACTCGAAGAGGAAGGTGTATTTGATATGAATAAAGACTTGGCTCTGCCTCTTGTTCCTCAGCACATCGCTTTGATAAGTTCTGAAACGGCGGCCGGCTACGAAGATTTTATGAATCAGATACATACTAATGAATTCGGCTATGTTCCCGAGATAGAATTTTTTCCGGCTTTGGTACAGGGGAATAAGGCTCCCGAGTCAATTGTGGAGGCTTTGGATAAGATATTTGCGAGAGAATCTGAATTTGATTTGGTAATTTTGGTCAGGGGAGGGGGCTCCAAATCGGACTTGGCTTGCTTTGATGATTATCGAACGGCCGTTAATATCGCTCAATTTCCAATACCTGTAGTTACCGGAATCGGGCATGAGCGTGATACAAGCGTTACGGATATGGTTGCCAACAGGCAATTGAAAACACCCACCGCTGCCGCTGAGTTTATTATTGATCGGTTTTATGATTTTGAGACTCAATTGGATCGTCTGTATGATTCTTTTGCCCAAAAAATCAATCAAAAATTACAACACGAACAGCTCAAGATAAGTTCATTAAGTGAAAAACTGTCCGGATATGCCGGGGCTTATCTCAAATCACAAACCGTAAATTTGGAACATTTGAAGGTTCGATTGGTTTCTGAAAGTAAATATTTTATTAATAAAGAAATCAGCAACGTTTCCGATTGGGGTTCCGGGCTGCAAAAATCAGCCATGCATTTTATTGACAAACATGAAAATGAATACAGTATGTCGGCCTTTCGGCTGAAAGTAGCGTCTGAAAAATTTTTAAGTAAAAAGCAATCTGAACTGAGTGAAGCCGAGCAAAAGATAAGCTCAAATGACCCTCAAAAAATATTGAAGCAAGGATATTCCTATACAAAACAAGCCGGTAAAGTAATTACAGAGTCTTCAGAATTACAACCGGGCGATGTGATTGTAACTCAGTTCTATAAGGGAGAAAAGGAATCTACGGTTAACTGATTAGTGCTGTTTTATATAACTTCAGCCACAACAAAGGTACTTCCGCCCACAAAAATAAAATCTTCAAAAACGGCATTTTTTTTAGCTTCTTCCAAGGCCGATTTTACATCGGGAATTACTACGCCCTGCAACCCGAATTGTGCGGCCGCCGGTTTAAGTTGTTCTGCCGGTAATGCACGCGGTACTTTAGATTGTGTAAAATAATAGCTGGCCTCTTGCGGGAATATCGGTAATATTTTATCGAGTACTTTATCATCGACGACGCCCAAAACTATGTGCAGGTTTTTATAGGCTGTGTATGCAATTTGTTGTAAAACCAATTTCAGTCCCTCCACATTATGTGCAGTATCTGCCACAGTAAGCGGATTGAAACCGAGCACCTGCCAACGTCCCGTTAAGCCGGTGTTTTTTACCACATTGGCCAAGCCGGCATATAATTGTTGCTTTGAGATTGAAAATGCTCCGCAGAGCACTTCAAAAACTTGTACGGCGGTAATTACATTTTTTTTCTGATAACTGCCCGCTAAGTCACAGTGCAAATTTTCAAAAAACAGTGTACCACTTTTATAAATATTAAGAATTTGCTTGTAATCGGTGCTCAGAAAAGTATAATCGATAGAGAAAAGATAGTCGGCAAAGTAGATTTGAGCGTTCATCATATCGGCCTTATCCATGAATACATTTTTAGTCGCCGATTGCACTTCACCAATTATTACAGGCGTATTTCTTTTGATGATACCCGCTTTTTCATAAGCAATTTCTCTCAGGCTGTTGCCCAGAAATTGGGTATGGTCGTACCCAATATTTGTAATAACCGAAAGCAGTGGTTTGATAATATTTGTAGAGTCAAGTCTTCCGCCCAAGCCGGTTTCGATAACAGCAATATCCACTTTCTCTTCGGCAAAATATTCAAATGCCATGGCTACAGTCATTTCGAAGTAAGAGGGTTTGATTTCATCAAAAGCCCCTTTCCGCTTATCTACAAAAGCGGTAACCCGGTCTTTGGGAATCATTTGTCCGTTGATTCTAATACGCTCTCTGTATGATTTTAAGTGTGGCGACGTGTATAAACCGACTTTATAACCGGCTTCTTGAAAAACCGAAGCCAGCATATGCGATACCGAGCCTTTGCCGTTTGTTCCGGCGATGTGAATGCTCTCAAATTTCTTCTCGGGGTGCCCGGCCAATTCACATAACTTTTTTATATTTGTGAGATCCTTTTTAAATGCAGCTTTTCCTACCCGCTGATACATGGGAAGTTGAGAATATAAATAGTCGAGTGTTTCTTGGTATGTCATGCACCGAATTTTCGCAAAGATACGTATTCAAAACATGATTGAGAAATAAAAGGCCCGGTCGCTGTTTATAATCGGGAACAAAATATATTTTTGGAACAGGAGCTGATTTTAATTAATGAGTCCTCGAAATTTATCAAGCATTTTTTGAGACATCAGGTCCCCCTCGCCGGTGCGAGCTTGCAGCTCGTACCTCACTATTCTTGTCGTTTGAGATCGTATAATTTATAAAAAATCAATTTCAATTTCGCCAATTTCATCTGCATAATTTTTTGCACTACTATATTTCCAATGATGTGGTTCGGTTACAAAACCGGACTCTACAGGATTATTATGAACATAATCAAGTTTTTGCTCAATTACCTTATTACTTCACAATTCAATTGGTTTGTTATGTTGTTGCCAAAACTGTCTGTTTTTTACATTGCTGTTTTTTTTTTCCTGCTCGCTCAAACATCCATAACATCCATTCGCGTCTGCTTTCTTGCGTATTTTCTAATATTTGTTTCTGTATAGATTTTGATGTATGTGTCTTTATTTCTTTAATCAACTTACTCGGATTTTTATCCTTATCTCTGAAAATTAAATGAACATGACTTGGCATTATACAATATGCAAACAATTCTAATCCTTTATTTTTTCTGCAAAATTCAAGACTTTTGACAAAGGTCTCATAATAAATTTCTCTAACAAAAACATCTATCCAATAAACAGTTGAAAAACTAACAAAATAAATGCCTTGGGGATTGTGAAATTTATATTTTCTGCTCATTTATAACTTCTTTATTCTTAAAATTAAAAAATATAATTCTATTTATGAAAAAATTTATATTTGATGTATTTCCTAACTTGCTCTTGGGTTTGTAGAAAATGGTACGAGCTGCAAGCTCGCACCGGCGGGGTTAAATTTTATAATCGGGAACAAAATATATTTTTGGAACAGGAGCTGACTTCTTATATTCATCAGCATACAAAATGCCTGTCAGCTTAGTATAACTCAAATTTAATTCATATATTTGAGAAAACAAAACTCAAAAATTATGACAGACCACAGCGGTAAAATATTTATTTTGGATACCAATGTCATTTTGCATGACTACAACTGTTTGACACATTTTGAAGAGAATCACATCGTCATTCCAATCACGGTTCTCGAAGAGCTTGATAAGTTTAAGCAAGGGAATAATATGATAAACTACCATGCCCGGCAATTTATGCGGGAGTTGGATAAACTTTCCGGCGATGATTTGTTTGGAGAAGGCATACACGTGGGCCCCGACCATGGGATTTTGACCATTTCTACCGGCAAGAAATTTTCGGAAGAGATGTTGGAATCTTTTACCGACAAATCTGCCGATCATCGAATAATAGCTGTAGCAGATCATTATTGCAAAACCAATCCTGAAAAGAAAGTTGTTCTGGTGAGCAAAGACATAAATATGCGCATGAAAGCAAAGTCGTTGGGTATTCCGGCCCAAGATTATGAAGCAGGAAAAGTAGCTGATGTTGAGCGTTTTGATAAAGCCACAGCCGAAGACAGCTATGCTGATGATAAGCTGATAAATAGTTTATACCATGCCAAGGGAGGGATTGCATTGAGTGAATTTGATTTTGAAAATACCCCCGATTATAATTCATATTTTATACTGAAGGGAGCAAATTCCAGTGTATTGACGGCTTGTAAAAAAGCAGAAGAAATGAAGAAATTATTTCAAGTCTCTAAACAAACCGCCTTTCATATTACTCCCCGAAATGCAGAGCAAACATTTTCCGTCGATGCTCTTTTGGACAAAGAGGTTTTGCTTACGGCACTGACCGGGAAAGCCGGAACAGGAAAAACATTATTGGCTCTTGCCGCTGCCTTGGAACAAAACAGAGACTACAAGCAAATAATGCTCGCTCGCCCGATTGTCCCTTTATCAAATCGAGATATTGGCTATCTGCCGGGAGATCAAAAAGAAAAAATCGGACCGTATATGCAGCCCTTATTTGATAATCTTAACGTAATCAAACATCAGTTCAGCAGTAACAGTAAAGAACATCAGCGAATTGAAGCTATGCTTGAAGAGGAAAAATTATTGATTACGCCTTTGGCATATATCCGCGGACGAAGTTTGTCCAAAACGTTCTTCATTGTAGATGAGGCTCAAAACCTTACACCGCACGAGGTTAAGACTATAATTACACGCGCCGGCGAAGGCACTAAAATGGTTTTTACGGGAGATATCTTTCAAATTGATTCGCCGTATTTGGATAAAAAATCAAACGGTTTATCCTACTTAATTGACAGAATGAGCGGCGAAGATATTTTTTCGCATGTAAACTTAGTCAAAGGCGAACGCAGTAAATTATCTGAGCTGGCCGGCGATTTACTTTAGTATTTGCCATTTATGAGTGTAGTTTAATAAGGTTAAAAGTTGAAAGTTTGTAAAGTTAATTGTTTGATATTCAGTAAATTATGCAGAACCACTATATTTAATAACTGTTTGAATATTAGACAAATAACACTTTATACTTTAACACTTTATACTTTTTATACTGAACTCATTTATATAATGAAACACAAAATATGATACATACTGACACCTTGGCCGGTATTGATATCGGTTCAAATGCCATACGATTAATAATCAAAGATGTCATTCCGAATGAAGATTTCAAACATTCGTTTATAAAAAAAAGAGCCTATATCCGATTGCCGCTCAGGCTGGGGGGCGATGTTTTTAAATACGGTGAAATACGGCTCGAAAAAGAACAGAAATTCATCAAAGCACTTGATATTTACAAAGACTTACTCAATTTTTACGGCGTTAATGAATATTTGGCAGTGGCTACCTCTGCCACGCGTAGTGCAGTAAACGGTGCTGAAATCATAACAAAAATAAAAGAGAAAACCGATATTCAAATTGATGTCATCACCGGAATCGTTGAAGCAGAAATGCTGAGTCGTACCAATAAATTTGATTTGCCGGCGGGCAAAATATTTGTTTCGGTCGATTTGGGCGGCGGTAGTTTGCAATTAAGTGTTTACAACGGGGAGGCTGTTCTCCAAACGTTTTCATTTAAGATTGGTACCGTAAGAATGATTAATAATTTGGTGGAAACCGGCGAGATAAAGCGAATGCATGAAACCATAAAAGCCATCAAACAGAACTATGACTCCGTTGATTTAATAGGTGCCGGCGGGAATATCAACAAAATAAGTAAAATGGCCGACGAAAAGACTTTGGAGTTCGATGATATTGAAAATGTGCATGATAAGTTGAAGCAATTATCCGTTCGTCGGCGCATGCTAAAGTATAATTTGAGATTTGACCGTGCAGACGTTATTGTCCCTGCTGCAGAATTGTATATGAATGTTATGAAGCAATTTGGCAAAAATAAAATATATATCCCCAAGGTAGGAATTGCAGATGCTTTGATTTATGATTTGTTTCATAAACGATACGGGTAGAGGCTTCATTGAAAAGTATCAGTTTGAATCATTGAACAGTCCGGTCTAAAAAGTATGTTCTATTTAAGCAAAATAAGTTATGTGCTTAGAATCTGAACGAAAATACACAAAATTAGAA
>JAYEIA010000195.1:0-8620 GCA_034659855.1 Bacteroidota bacterium | reverse complement strand
CGGCACTGAAACAGTGCCGTAGGTCGGCTGTTGAAAGGAATACCTCCGGATGGCATAAAAGTAGTCAGATCAAATTCTCCCAAGGCAACATAACCCGGCATATCCTGTTGTTCCAAAATTGATTGAGTTTCCAGCTTTACGGCATAACTGCCAAAAGCTGCATCGGTGGTTTGTTCTGCGGAGTAGTATGTTCCAAACACTCCCAAATCCACCTCAATAATATTCCAACTTTCGGGTTTGTTTGTTGTGTCCCACAATTCAAAATTAGGGTTTGGTAATTGTTGCTGTGCTTTGGAACTTACTACAAATGAAACCATTGATATAAAAATAATTCCAAAAAATATAGCTTGCTTTTTCATTACTAAATGTTTTAATTTATAAATAATGTCATGTCAATCATGATATATCGCAGCAAGTTTTGTTGTTTTTCGTTTTTGATTCATAAAAAAAAGACTCACGTAACTCGGCTATGTTTACTTTTTTTATTTCCCCAAAAGCAAAAAATAACGACAACTTATGCAACATCTCATACTTGACATCACAATAGAAGTGCTTAACAAATTCTACTGAGAAACAAGGGCAAACAAACGCATTTATAAACTGACCGGCGAAAAATTACTCTGCATTAGAAACAATCAAACAGTTCAAAAAATTCAAACGCTTATTGTAAAAAATGGTCATCAAAATTTATCGGGAGCAAAGCCTTAACATTCTCAGTCATTGTGATTTTATCTTTGCTCACCAAGAATACCTTAATGGGTTGTTCAAAACGTGTTTCGCTCTCCAGCAATACCTGTCGGCAGGCACCGCACGGCGGTACAGGGTCTTCGGTAAACGAATCATTAGAGTAGGCACTCACGGCAATCGCTTTAACGGGAACCTCCGGAAATTGAGAATTGGCGTAAAACATGGCCACTCGTTCGGCACACATCCCTGAGGGGAAAGCTGCATTCTCTTGATTGCTTCCTTTAACTATTTCTCCGTTTTCAAGCAAAACAGCTGCCCCTACTTTAAATTTTGAATAAGGAGCATAGGCGTTTTCCACAGCCTCCTTAGAGTGCTCAACCAGCCCTCTGTATTCCTCTTCCAACTCTGTAATAGAGTCGTATTGATACAAAGTTGTTATTAGTTCAGTTTTTTTCATTTAGTCTAATATTCTGTACAGTTGTTAATCAAAAAATCTTTCTTCTTCGGCAAATCCTCGATTGATAAAGAATTTATTCGTAAAATTACAAGTAATCAAAATTTACTCCATTGAGGTGGTTATTTAAAGGGTTGCATTAATCTTTATTCGTAAAATTTAACTTAACAGACCAACTTGAAAGACTAAGCATTCCGGCAAACCCACCAATACAAAGATAGCAAAAAACCGGTAAGCATAAAAGCCTCCGGTTTTTTTTTGATCTTATACTCAGCGGTATATTCAAATAAAATTTTACTCCGCCAACCAATCCAAAGCATCCTCTTTGTTTGAAAAAGCTTTTGTTTCATAACCTGAAAATATATTTATCATATTAAGCATAATCTTTTTTGACCGAGACAACCCAATAACCGCAGATTTTTTAACAAAAGGTCTCCCCAATTTAGTAGATTCTTTGAGATATTTGAGTCCTTCTCCATAAATAAAGGAGCCGGTTAAATCTGTCAGTACCAAGAGATTCTTAATATTATTTTCTTTATAATATTTTATGCGTTCAATTGTTTTTCCGACATTTTCAGCAAATTGCTCAGGCTTTTTTAAATTGGTATAATCCAAGAGTGCAATATCTTTTCCTTTATGCTTTATTATATTTGTAGTTTTATGATACATAAGTTCAGTTTAAAAAGTTATAATGTTGAAAGTTTATAAAGTTAAAGTACTAAAAATAAAAGGTTTAATCTAATTGCAAAAGCAACCCATAAAGCTCTGATAATTAAACATATAGGTTGCTTTGCTAAAATAAAACATACGAGGCCGGACTCCTACATGTTTTTTATTTAATTATAAATAATTACAATCTAAGGATGCCTAAAACCGCCCTCAATTACAATTTACTCTGCAAAAATCATTCCGGTTTAAGTTGCTTCAAATACATTTGAATAGTGTTATGCAATCCAAAATACAACGCATGCGAAATAAGTGCATGTCCTATGGAAACTTCATCCAAATGCGGAACATTTTGAGCAAAATATTTCAAATTATCTAAATCTAAATCATGCCCGGCGTTCAAACCTAAACCCGCATTATGAGCAGTCTCAGCGGCTCGGGCAAAAGGCTTTACGGCAGCCGCTTTGTCCTCGCTAAAACCCTGAGCATAAGGTTCTGTGTATAATTCTACTCTGTCGGCACCAAGTTCTGCCGCCTTTTCAATTAATTTATCATCAGTCTCAATAAATAAGGACGTACGGATACCCACATTTTTAAATTCAGTTAACACATCTTTTAAGAAATCAGCATGTTTTATGGTATCCCAACCGGCATTGGAGGTTAAAATATCCGGAGAGTCAGGAACCAGAGTTACTTGAGCAGGAGCGGCTTCCTTTACCAAATCAATAAAATCTCCGGAAGGGTTCCCCTCTATATTAAATTCAGTACTTACCACATTCATCAGTTGTCGAACATCGTTGTAGCGAATATGGCGTTCGTCCGGACGAGGATGCACGGTAATACCTTGTGCTCCAAACTGTTCGCAATCTTTAGCTGCTTTTATTACATCCGGGACATTTCCGCCTCGGGCATTTCGAATGGTTGCAATTTTATTAATATTTACGCTTAATCGTGTCATAATTGAAATTGTTTTTGAGTAAAATAATTATTTCAGAGAATCAAATATTTTACTACATTTGTATGGGAACGAAGTAAAATCTCACTCCGTTTTAAATAATCACTATTCACAAAAGTGTAAATAAATAATTATAAAACCAAGTTAATGACGGCAAAAGACCTTATTTCGGATATCGTACCTGCCCTCCGGCTTAATGAAACCGGAGAAAAGGCATTAAATTGGATGGATATTTTCAAAATATCGCACCTGCCGGTTATTGATAATAATAATAATTTACTTGGTTTGATTTCAGATACTGAAATTTATGACTACAACTTGATCGACCGCCCCATTGCCAATCATACACTTACACTTGTTCGACCTTTTGTACAAGAACACAACCACTTCTATGAAGTTATAGCAAAGGTGGCCAATCAAAAACTAAGTATTATTCCGGTATTGGATGACAAAGAGGTTTACAGCGGCGTTATAACCGTTTATGATTTGGTGGCAGAGTTCGGCAAATTAACTGCGGCTACTGAACCGGGGACAATTTTCTCCTTGAGACTTAATAAAATTGACTACTCCTTATCTCATATTTCTCAACTCATTGAAGGGAATGAAGCCAAAATTCTCAGCCTTTATACAAAAAATCATCGCGACTCCAATAAGCTGGAACTAACCATTAAAATTGACCAAAATGATTTTTCGGCCGTTCGCCAAACTTTTGAACGCTACGATTATGAAGTAGAGATTAACAGCTCCGGCTCAGATAAAATTAAGGAAATGCTCGACGACAGATATGATGAACTGATGCATTATCTGGATTTGTAACAGAATAGCTCATTGTTCTCTAAGGAGTAGACAGAAGCCGGACCGATAAAACTAAAACCTTGAAAAATTGATTTGCAATTCATTTTTCGTATCTTTGTGAGAGATAATCAAACAAAGTAAAGTAGACAAAAAGATAATACAATCACACGACAGATTTTTTAAAAATTTGTTTTCAGGAAAACGAGATAAAAGAAAATGCTTATCCGTTTAATTTCCCAAACCTTTCAATTAGGAACGTTGATTTTCTTTGTTTGCCCCTTTCCCTAAAGGAAGCAAAGAAAATCAATTAGAACCGAAAACACTTTGACAGCATGCTTCCGGAATTATCAAACAAATACAGAAGCAGTCCTCAATACCCTTACACCTTTTCTCGAGGCAACGATTTTCCTGTTACTATTGATTGAGGTCTATTTTTGAAGCTTATCGTCTTTTTTTCGCTGACGGTTTTCTTTTTCCTTTCGTCTGATCTCTCGACGAGATTGCCGATAAATTCTTCTGGTAGCCTGAGAGTCAAAAAGAAGCGTTGATTGCATACCGGAAATAATTGACATCAGCCAAAATTTTACCTCTCCGTACGACCAGTCGTGAAAATAACCAATCCGCCCTCTTTTCATATACACCCCGTATCTCGGATTATCCGATCGTATCAATAATTTATTGGCAAGATAAGACCCAAATTTGTATTCCTCTCGGATTATATTGTATGCCGTATCCTTTCTTAATAATACAGCATTCAACTCATTGTACCTCATTTTAACATATCCCTTAGCCACACTGTCGCTGAATGTTGACTGAAAACTCATGTCATCCAATTTGCCCGACTTAATCTTTACATTCATGGCATCGCTGACGTATGTATTGAGCAGTGTTAAATCGGTATTGGTCATGCTGCCGGTCAGCTCAAACCGGTTGTTAGGATTATTCAAAAAATACAAAATCCGTAAGTTTACATCTCCTTGTCCCATGAGCTTTGCTTTTGCAGAAACAAATGTTCTGGCTCCTTTATTTATTTTAGCGGTATCATTGGTAAGGTTTATTATATTTGCCCCTACCGAACTGAAATATAATTTCCCTACTCGATGAGCATTATCTGATAATTGTTCATAGGCTACGGTTGAGTTTCTTAATTTTGTACTGCTTATATTAACCCCAATCGGCAACTCCAAAAGTTTATCCACAAACAATGTCTTGTGCAGGGACGCATCGTGCTTCAAATTCAAATTTTTGTACACAAATAAATCCATAGCCGATATCACAAGACTGTCAGAATGAATATTTTTATTTTCTGCCAATTCGGCAAAGTCAATACCATGCAGGCTTATACGTTGTGCAAAAATATCGGTAATTGCTTTGTCGGTTCCATTGGATTCTGCATAAACGGCGTATGACGTATTTGGTGTTAAATAAAATCGATTCAAATATAATGACCGGTCCCCCGTGGAAAGCGTTATTTTTCCGGCTCCGAGAGTTTGCTCTCCATTCTTTATCGGACGAGAATAATTACTGATACTCAAATCTATATCATCACTGTACAAAAATTTATCGGCATGCCCGGCAGAATCTATCTGCAAATTGGTAACTTCAGCTGAAATGTTGTCCAATTGCAACGGGCTCATTTTTCCCTTTTCGTGCTTATGGTACTTGAGAGATAAATTACCCAAACTTAATTTTCGGCAAGTAATGCCGTTGATTTTTTCTTTTAAGGGGGAATACAAATCAACAGCATCTAAATTGAATTTCTTCTTCCTGCCGGTCTTAGCCTTCAGCACAGGAAACGACTCAATAAAGACGTCGGCTTTCGGTATTAATATTGATGCTGAGTTGAAACTATTCTGAAGATTGAATTTTCCGTAATTCATACCGGTCACACAAATCTCGGGAATAAAAATATCCATCAATTCAGACTTCTCGGCATTATACAGCACTTTGTGTTTTTCTTTTGTTACGGCATTCGACAGCCGGATGTTTTTGATGCATAAGCTCTTCTTTTCCGTGGATACATTCATACTGTCAATCTCAATTTGATGGAGGCTGTCGGACAATGGTAAAGCAATATTTGTCAATTGAAGATCCATATTTTCAATGGGAATATATAAAAGGTTCTGATTTAAGTAGGAAACTGAATCAATAAAAAACTTATATATTTTAAGGTTCCAATCGCTGTTAAACACCGAAATATCTTCATTATTCACTTTCCTCGATACATCAAACTTCCCGGAATCAACTTCAAAAACAGAGACATTCATTTTCTTTATCCCGCGCGGTAAAACTAATTCTGTGAGTTTATTTTCAGGCTCTAAGGTATCCTTCTTCAGTTTTTGACCTTGCACCACAGCAAGCAACGGCTTATGAACAATTAAACGACTGACATCTAAAAACTTATCATTATAAAGTTTTAACATATCAAAATCTTGAATGGTTATATTGTCAATCAATCCGTAATACAGAAACGGAATGTCATTGATTTCAGACGAATTCTTATTCGGTTTCAATGAAACCTTGTCAAAAGTAATTTTTGACTTCAAGGTTGATAAAAATATATTTCGAACTTCGAGAATGTGGACATTATCTTTGAGGTTAAACGTATAATTTTTTAGATTAAACTCAATATTTTCAGAAAAGAATAAGCGTTCTGATGTTGACTCCAAAGAGTCATAATTAAAATAAAAATCTATCAACTTGGCTGAAAATTTATTATCAAAAATTATTTTCTGTTTTTTACTTCTCTGCTGTTTCAATGAAAATGAAGCATTTATAATTCCGAAACTATCCACATCAATTATATTTAAGAAATTGCCTATTTCAGCAAACAATTCTTTTTTTGTTACAGTGGGAGCTTCCACCTCCTGCTTGATACGTGTTATTTTATTGAATACAAAATTTCGTATGCTGTCTATTTGCCGGGCTTTCAGCGTATCTTGGGCTAATAATTGAATATTTGAAACAGCCGTCGTCCTAATTTCATCGATTGGTCCATAACTCCCGGACTTTGGGTCAACAACTTTGGCTCTTACAAATAAATCCTTTATTAATTTGAATGTAAAATCTTGTATGCTGTCAATGGCGGCTAACTTGCGATTTTTCAACTGATAATCAACAATACTATATTTTGCAGTAACAGTATCAAGTCGGTCAGAAACACGAGAAGATTCACTCAGAAGTTTGTTTTGAGCAATAAATTTAATTTTCTCAATAAATTCCAGTTTAGATTTTTTTGCACTTATATTTGGAAAAGTAATTACCTCTAAGTCGGGATTTAAAATATCTATATTGCTTATTCTTAAATTATTATCCAATAATGCTGTATGCAGGTGGGGTTCATTGACTCGGAGTTCAGGAATTCTAAAGTCAATTAAAACAGACTTATCAAACGCTCTTAATTTTGAAATAATATTGACACTGTCTATCGGTATCAGTCGGAAATTTTTTAAATATATTTCAGAATCGAATGTTGATATTTTTAATTTATCCATGGCAATTTTCTGAACACTCTCTGATGATGTAAACCTGTAATTGTCCACGTTTACTAAAAAATTTTCGGCATAAAGAAACTTTGTCTGTCCGGTTTCATGCGGATTGAATTTAAAATTTCGGAGTAAAAAATTAATATCACCCGATGTTTTTATTTCCTTTCCGTCATTCAGGGTTTTAACCGAAAACTTTCCGTCATTCAGTTTCAAGCTATGGATGGATATCTTTTTTAAGTAATCTTTTGTAAGCGGAGCAAGCCCGCTATTTTGATTCTTCGATTTTGATTTTTTGCTAAATCGCTCAAGTTTTATTCCGGGAGCAGAAACATTCAAAGAAGCAATATTCAGCTCCTGAAAATTAGCAAATCGGTGCAAATCAATTCCTTCGAATACCACTGAAGGAATCCTGAGTTCTGAAAATTCGATATTTCTGTCAACAGCAAAACCCTTCAAATTATTGTCAGGTCTTAAATAAATAGCCTTCCCGGATATAATTTGTTCCTTGGTGTCAATATAAAGTTCATTGGCCGAAAGTGAATGCACACTATCTTTCATTCGGTGTTGCAGATGCTTGATATCAACAAAAATATCATCAGCATATAATATTTTATTAGTATCTTCCTTTGAATTTTCATCAACGGTAAAGCCGGTCAATTTCACATTACAAAAATCAACAAAGGTCGTGGGGATTCGCTGAAATAACTTTTCAAATATCCGAAGTTCGGCATTTTGCAAATCAAATGTATCTATTTGGGTAATATTAATCTTGCCTTTCAAGATTTCATACAAATCAATTGACTCTTGAGCCTTTTCCTTGTTCGTAGTCAAGCTGTCGGGCTTTAATTTAAAAATTGAAATTTTCGGATTTCTAATAACCGCATTAGTAAGATGTAATTTTTTATCAAAATAAATTTCCGGAAAATCGGCATTTTCCAAGACAAGCTGTTCCAAAGAAATATTAAGGATATTTTCCTGAATTCCTACTCGACTTTCGGGATTTATTTGCCCGGGATAAAGTCGCAAACTATCCAACTTTATTCTTTTATCCTTTGTAGAAACATAAAGTTGCTTGGCTTCTATGCGGTGTATTTCATCTTCAAAATTTAAAGTATAACCATCAATTATTATTTCAATATCCTCGGTAAAGATGTCCTTCCGATTTTTATAATTTTTTTTGTCAATATAAAAATTATTGAAAATTACAGAAATATTATCTGCTGAGAATGTCTCACTACTCTTTAACTTATCAAATTTTAAAAACCCGAAATTTCCGTTTGTTATTTTCAATCGTTCTATGCTTGCAGAGTATATATATTCGAAAACATCCGGCAGGACTTGATTTTTTAATGAGTCTATTGAAAGGGCGGGTGTTTTTTTAATATCATGGGATATATCCGGAACCTTTTTCTCAGAAGGGTTTGCAACAATTGTAATTTGCGGAGTCCATAAGCCGATTTCTTCAATTTTAAATTCTCTTTTATCTCCAAAGAGATTTAACAGACGTACCTTTCTAATAACCAAGCTGTCCAATTTAATATTAAACAGCGACTTGCTATAGTTCTCTTTATTAAT
>JAYEIA010000194.1:0-8634 GCA_034659855.1 Bacteroidota bacterium | reverse complement strand
TATTATAGTGGTCTGTAAATATTTTTACGTAATCAGTTAAATATTCTTTATGTTTTCTATTTTGTAGATTAAGTGTTCCAAAAATACGCTGTTTATCTCGCCGTTTTATCAGAGGGATTGATATCTCGTGAGTATAATCAATCAAGGCTTTTTCTTGTTCTGTAATTTGGTATATTTTTAATATTTCTTTGTCTATTTCCGCTAATAATTTATTGTAATTTATTTCTGCTTCTTGATATTCTTCCGAAAGTTTCATTTCGGTTTCGTGCTTTTGTTTGGCTGTCTGCTCAATTTGTGTTACGAACTCAATAAGTTTAGTTGATGAATTATAAGGAAAATCAAATTTCTCTTCATCATGAGTTTGTTCTCTTTCAATTCCTACTGACGAACCAACTGAAACCATATAAAAAGCAAATAAATTGGAATTAAATAAACCACAAATCGCTTTTAATATCGGAATATTTTTATCTCTAATGGCTTTAACAGCTGTAATTGAACTTGTAAATACAACATTGGTATATGATATTGCAGATACTGAATTAAACTCTTTACTTGTTCCCTCTTTTATTAGTAATGAATTTTTGCTGAATAGTTCTAAATTTCTTGCTCTATGCACGTGTTCGTGTTGCCAAATTGAATTTTCTCTTAATTGAATGTGAAATTGTTTTAAATCTTTTTTCTTTGTATCAATAAATGGTTTATTTAATAACTTAGGCACAGGGTTTTTATCTCCACCTCCAACCATAATTCCTTGTCCAATTAAAAAATCATTTTCGTTTGAAATAATACTACTTATGGATGTATATTCTTTCAACCTTTTTAATAAATAAAAATCTAAAATATTTCCATAAACAAGCACTTTCCAAATCCAGTCATAATCCATAAAATAGCTTTGGAACAGTTGTTTTTGGTCGTGTTTTTCAACAGTAAACATTTTAAAAACTTCAAAAAAACGATTGGGTTTTAATGAAATATGTGTTACAAGGTTTTGTCTGTTTTTTTCTTTTTCGGGCGAATACGAATAATACAAAACTGTTGCAGGACAACTTGCAGCATCATTTGATTTATCAAAAATTTCGTGTCGCAGTGATGACATTTCAAACACTTTTCTTATGGCAAAGTTTTCAAGAAAATAAGTTCTAAAAGTTTTGGCATTAAGATTATACAATACTTTGCTTGTAATAACAAAAGCACACTCCTCAAAACTAAAATCGCTTACACGAATAAGAAATGCTTGTGCAATTTCTTTTCTGCTTACTTTAATTTGAACTTTTCCTTTAAATTCAAAGTTTTGCTTTTTTTGTATTTCAGTCTCTGTTTTTTCTCTTTCTTTCCAATAAGCATCGTATAAATGAACACTTTCTTCAATTTTTTCCCACGGTGGATTACCAATAATAAAATTAAATTTATTATTTTTCGTATTTAGAATTGTATTATACTCAGCTTTAAGATTGAAAAAATCATCGACAAAAAAGTTCTTGTTTAAAAGAGGCGGAAACTTAAATTCTACTATTTCCGGTGGTGTCAAATAATCTAAAAGGGTAATATATAAAGAAAAAATTGCAACATTTACAGCATTTTCATCTTTATCTATTCCAAATATATTATCTGTTAGCAACTTCTTAATTATTGTTTGATATTTTTCTATGTCAGTGTCATAATTTGGTGTGTTGTTTTGATATTGGCTTATAATTTTCCGTAAAGCCTCCACCAAAAAAACTCCTGAACCACAAGCGGGGTCTATTATTTTACAGTTATATTCTGTTGGTTTTAGTTTAAAATATTCATGAACAGTTTCATTTAAAACCTGATTAACTAAAAATAGAGGTGTGTAATATGCTCCTTTATTTTCCTGTTCTGTTTGTCCTATAAAAAATTCATAAACATTGCTGATTAACTCAATAGGAATTATTGAAAAATCATAAATATCAAACAGAGACATTTGCTCTGTTGATATTTCAACTCCTTGTAAAAGCTTAATAAATTCGGATAAATGTTTTTCTTTTATTTGTGTTATTTCATTACCGGTAACAGGGAAAAGATTACCGTTAAATTTTGATTTTATATAATCAAACAGCTGGTATGTTTCCTGTTTAGAATTAAGAATTTCGCAAAGACTATCGTTAGTTAAACGTCCGTTATTATTTTCATTAAAGCCAATAACAACTTTTCTGTCTATGAGGTAGCGAATAAAAATTAATCGCCCAATTAAGCTATTTGTTGTTTGAGGTAATAATTGATATTTGTCAGTTAATAAAGTTCTTATAGCTTTAATGTTTTCGAGTAATTTGGTATCAACTCTATTCTTTGAAGATAATTCGCTATGAAATTTTTCTAATGTTTTACCTGAAATAATATTAAAAAAAGAAAAATCTTCTTGCCAATTTTCATTTGATAATGGTTCTGCTGTATTTTGTTCTTTAATAAATGAAAGACCATTGTATATTTCAATATCTTTGTCATTGCTAATGAAAATAATGGGCGATTGGTTTAAGTTCCAACAATTTTTTAAAACTTCATTTTTATTATTTGGATTATCAAAAAATAGTATAAAAGGTTCATTATTAAAAAGGAAAAAAGCATCAGGTTTTATAATGGTTTCAAGTATATTTTCAGTTCTTTGAGGCAATACTCCTTTCCAGTTATCTTTATTGATAACATATAAACCATTTTTGTTTGTTAATCCTAATGTATTGAATATTTTTTTATTCATAATGCAAAGATAATGCTTTCTTAAATTTTATGCTAAATTATCTTAATACCTTTTGTTTTTTTGTTGGCTATACCGTCTCTACTATCCACGGTCTATATATGAATCGCTTCATCAGCAGCATCGGCAGCAGCTTCCATAACCGCCTCTGACATGGTGGGGTGCGGATGAATAGTTTTTACTAAATCGTGCAGCTTTGCCCCGGCCCGCCGAATACTGACAGCCTCGGCGATAAGCTCCGTAGCGTTGGCTCCTATAATGTGTGCTCCCAAAAGCGTCTCATCATTCTTATCGTAAATAAGCTTTACAAAACCATCCGGTGCGCCGGCTCCTACAGCTTTTCCTGATGCTCGAAACGGAAATTTGCCGACCTTATACTCTATGCCTTTGTCTTTAACAGCCTCTTCGGTATATCCTACCGATGCGACTTCAGGCTCGGCAAACACACCGCCCGGAATATTCAAATAATCCACAGGTTCTGTATCCAAGCCCGCAATTTTCTCTACGCAGCAAATACCTTCAGCTGAAGCAACATGAGCCAAAGCCGGCCCGTGTACAATATCTCCAATAGCATATACTCCGGTTATATTGGTTCGGTAGTAATCGTCGACCTTTACCTTTCCTTTCTCTATAACAATATCATTAAGAGCATCACCAAAGTTCTCAGTATTAGGTACCACCCCCACTGCCGACAATACAACGTCGGCCTCATGAGTTTCTTCGCCCTTCTTGGTTTTGATTACAACCTGACACTTATCTCCGGAAGTATCTGCCGATTCTACCGAGGCTTTGGTCATGACTTTAATCTTTTGTTTTTTGAGCGAACGCCCCATCTGCTTGGAAACCTCTTGGTCTTCGTTTGGTAATACATAGGGTAAAAATTCGACCAGCCTTACCTGAGTCCCCATAGAGTTGTAGAAATAGGCCAGCTCTGTGCCTATGGCTCCCGAACCGACAACAATCATACTTTCAGGCAACTCTTTCATGGTAAGTGCCTCTTTGTAGCCTATTATCTTTTTTCCGTCTTGTTTCAAATGCGGCAATTCTTTGGAGCGTGCACCGGTAGCCAAAATGATATGTTGGGCAGTGTGTGTTTTTGTTTCCCCGGTATTGTATTTCACCGAAACCGTATTTTTTTCGGAAACTTCTCCAATCCCTTCAAATACATCAATCTTATTTTTCTTAAACAAAAACTCAATTCCTTTGCTCATTCTTTCGGCCACCATTCTGCTGCGCTTTATCACGATCGGGAAATCGGCCTCTGCAGATTCAATTTGTATACCGTATTCTTTGGCGTGTTTGACATAATTGAAAACCTGAGCACTTTTCATTAAAGACTTGGTGGGAATGCACCCCATATTCAGGCAAACTCCTCCCACATTCTTTTTTTCTACCACCGCTGTTTTCAAACCCAATTGACTTGCTCGAATGGCTGCCACATAGCCTCCCGGCCCACTTCCTATTATAATTATATCGTAATCCATTCTTTGTGTTTTTATTTAGTAATAATATCAAGAGTAAATGTACAATCTTGTATTCCTTTTTGCAAATTTATAAAAACACTTGCAATATGATGATAATTATCTTGTCCTTTTTAGTAAATTTGTAAGAACCACTAAATAGTTGTTATGAAAGTTTTTAAAATTCTTATCCCGCTCTTAATCTCTGTCTTATTAGTTAACTGTGCAACAAACGACCTCACCATCAGAGTTACTGAGCCTGCCCCGGTGAGTGTTCCGGCTTCGGTAAACTCTATAGGCATCTTAAACAGAACGCAAAGCACCGGTAATAAGGCTGTTAAAAAGCTTGAAGAAATTCTAAGCCTCGAACTCAAAAAAGTAGATTCGTTGGCTGCCATTGATGCTGCCCGAGGCTTAGAGAGTGAATTTGAGCACAACCAACGATTTGATGAAGTGGTTAACCTTCACCCCCAATTGTTAAAAAATAATGCCTCAAACATATTTTCGCCAAAACTGAGTCCAAATACCATTTCCGGCATTTGTACTAAAAACAATTTAGATGCCCTCTTTGTTTTAGAATACCTCGATACAGATACTGAAGTGAGTTATAAGGCCGTACCCGTAAAGACTAAAGTTCTCGGCATAGAGGTTGATGCCGTTGAGACTCAAGCCAATGTCAGAACACTGGTGCGCATCGGATGGAGAATTTATGATGCACAAGGAACCCCCGTTTATGATGAATTTAAGGTGCATAAAAATGTGCATTCCTCCGGCAGAGGGATAAATCCGATGAAAGCCATAGCTGCCATTGCCGGGCAAAATGACCGGATAAAAACGGAGAGTTTTAATATGGGTAAAGCCTATGCCAACGACCTGATGCCCTACTCTCGACGAGTGCACAGGATATATTATGTTAAAGGAACGAATAACTTTAAAGTCGGAAAACGCTTGGCTCGAGCCGGAAGTTGGAACGATGCTGCAGATTATTGGGACAGAGAAACCGACAACCCCAAAGGAAAAATTGCCGGCAGAGCCTATTACAACATGGCAATTATTAATGAAATAAACGGAAATCTTGCCGAAGCCATGGATTGGGCGGAAAAATCATACACACTATTTAATAATAAAAAGGCTTTGAGGTATCTTAATATTCTCAAAGCAAGACAAGCAAGAATTGAGGAACTGAAACGACAAACCGAAGAGTAGCATTTTATTGGTTTATCGGTTAAGAAAGTCAAACGGCCTTGAGGCTTAAGTCCAAACTCTTTATCTGATGCGTTAATGCTCCCACAGAGATATAATCCACGCCGCACTCGGCATAAGCTCTGAGGGTTTCAAACGTTATACCGCCCGATGATTCGGTCTCACAGTTGCCGTCGATTAATTTAACGGCCTTTTGAGTTTGCTCGGGGGTGAAATTATCCAGCATAATTCGATCTATGCCTCCTGTTTGCAGGGCTTCATTGAGCTCATCAAAGTTTCTGACTTCAAGTTCAATCTTTAGATTTCTCCCGGTTTTGTACAGATAATCTTTTGTTTTTTGAATGGCGGGATGCACACCTCCTGCAAAATCCACATGGTTATCTTTAATCATAATCATATCGTGCAATCCCATCCGATGATTGTCGCCACCGCCGATTTTTACGGCCAATTTCTCAATGGCTCGGAGTCCGGGGGTAGTTTTACGCGTATCGAGAATCGTTGTTTTCAGATCTGAAATTTCGGAAGCATAGCGGGCTGTCTCGGTTGCTATACCACTCATGCGCTGCATAAAATTAAGCAACAAACGCTCGGCTTGCAAAATAGATTGCGTTTTCCCTGAAACGGTAAAAGCAATATCTCCCGGTTTAACGGGACTGCCGTCAGCCAAAAATATTTCGATTTCCAGATCCGGATCTACTCGTTTCAGAACTTTAACAGCAACTTGTACACCGGCTAAAATTCCGGCTTCTTTTACCAAAAGTTTTACTTCTCCCTCAAGGTTCTCCGGTACGCAGGCCAATGAGGTGTGGTCGCCGTCGCCAATATCTTCTTTCACGGCCAACTCTATGAGTTCATTAATATATTTTTCCATCATTTTTTGGAACAAAGATAATAAATTTGATATTTATCTTCAGGCGGACAGACACTTTGTAAGTTGATATGTATAATCGATTATAAATGTCACATATGAATCCTGTTCCCGGATTAGCCAAATATCTTGCAGAGCTCAACACCAAAAACCTGCCCCAAGGCGTCTATATTTTTGAATATACTCTAAACAATAAGGTGCACGAAAGCGGGAAATGGATTTTGAGGAGGTAGTCCCAATAAATATGCTAAATAACATCAAAATCATTTTTGCAGAATCTTTTTTTTTTGAGTTTTGTTGCAACTAATATTTTTTAACCGTTCAAAACAACTAAAATGAAAAAATTAATCTTTTTAATTAGTGCTTTTGCACTATTTTCAGTAATTTTGACTTCGTGCAGTAAAGATGAAGAAAAAATGGAAACAAACAACCGACCTAAGGATTTAACCGAACAAAAAAGCCAAAATGAAAAACAACCCAAAATCCAACGAAACACTTTCGGTGGATTCTGCTGTTTGGTATATTGAGGGGGCTTTGAATTATACTTATGGAGATCATGATCCCGGAGAAATTATAAAAGTTGATTCTGCAAGTATTCCAATAACTGTTGGTGAAAATAATACAATCGAGATATTTAATATTGTTACGGCATACAACCTCATAGAAGAGAACCTGCATAATATATCAGGAAATAATACTATTAGTATTGCTGATATAACGCATGTAGAAAAGGGGGCTAAAGGAGATAATAATTCCTTAAGTATTACTGTTCTGGTTAAAGGAGGTATTCCCAATCTGGACAACTTCGGTGCTGATGATTATTGGCATGCCGGATGGGGACAAGGGAAATGTGATGAGGGAGAACTATCCGGAGAGGATGCTGCTACGCAAATTGCTCATAAAGCAAACTTTACGAGAGCATTCCCAAACGATGGGTATATTACTGATATAATTACAATATTATACTATCCGGGAGAATTTGACCCATATCAACGCTACTTATGGTCTGAGGGTAGTGATATTATTCCTGAACCGGAGATGACACCCTGTCTGACTCCGGATGAAATGAACTATTGGCTTGATAGAGTTAAAACGTTAGCAAACTTATCAGCTCCTGATGGAAAACATGTCGTAGGCTATCGGATGGAGATGGATGCCGCAGCTTCATCGGAATATTGGCTTTATGTTCATACCGCCTATTTGTCATATGGAACTTTCCACGGTGGTTCTCCTGAGCAGTAGCAGATTTTCTTGTATTATTTTCCATAAAAAGTTTTTTTTGTTCCAAAAGCCATAAAAAAATGAAATCTCAATTGCTGTTTGTTGTAGTAATGTTTATTTCATCAGTATTGTCTCAAAATTATGCCCAAAATTTTGATATCCTAATAGGTACTACAAATGATGAAGTTGCAATTTACTTAACCGAAAACTTACAGAATAATTTTATTATCACAGGTGTGAAAGCAACATCTGAACCTTCTGCAAGAAATGCATATATTGCTGAAATATCTCCTGACGGTGATTTAATACAAGAACGTACAATTGTTTTCCCCGATTCAAACAGCATCATCAGTGCGGTTTTACAAAAGGAAAATGAGAACTATTTATGCTTTGGCTCAATTGGTTCCGGTATAAAAGATAATGTTTTATTGCTGGAATTAGACCATAATTTCAATATCATCAATAAAAAAAAATATGCAGTACAAGGGGGCAAAAGAATTGATGCTCTGGACTATCTGATAAATTCAGAAGGAAACATCATATTGTACGGCACAGCAATTGAGGGTGATATTTCCAATCCGGATTTTGACTTATTTCTTTTTGAAACAAACAACAGTTTTGACAGCCTACAAATGGACTGCCAAGTTAATAATGAAACCGGCATTTTTAATTTAGTGAACTCAGTTATACCTAAGCCCAATGGGGGATATTATTTACAAACAATCAATTATGACAATCAAAGCAGAGGGCAAGTTTTAAATCTAAACAGAAATTTTGAAATTTTATCATACAGGGCAATTCCTTATGAAGTTGCTCACGGAACATTAAAATGGTACTCCCATAATAAATTTATACTTACAGGTAAAAAAACTATCAATAAAGACAACCTACCGGATGACCAAATTGTTAGTTTAATAGCTGATACTGCGTTCTCACAAGTGTATGAAGAGTTACATATGGGAGCTGTTGACACCTCTGATATTCCCGGAATTGAAACTTCAGTTGCCTATTACGACAAAAACTATATCTATATTGTAGGAACTCATAATTACGCATATACAGAATATCCTACACATGAGTCGTATATATATGTTGCTCGAACTGACAGTTTATTAAACTTGAAATGGGAAAAATTCTATGGAGACGGAGAAGCATTTTATTTGACTTGGGCA
>JAYEIA010000193.1:0-8648 GCA_034659855.1 Bacteroidota bacterium | reverse complement strand
TTTGCGATATTTTTATTTTTTTTAATTCGCTGATACAGTGGCATCACCAAATTTAAAAAAATAAAAATCTCATCAAAAAAAACTCATTTCGTAAAATTCGTCTATTTCCGTTCAGACACTAATTAAGTATTTTCCGTTTTATTGAAAATCTACATTCAAAAACTCTCCTTTGACTTCATTAATAACAGAATCTTTTTCAAAACTTTTTACCAGAAAAGTGTATGATCCCGAAAGCTCTTCGGCGGAGTAATCAATATCCGAAATTTCAACTTCGCCCTCATAGGAGGTAAAATATCCGGGTTCACCCTTAGAGCCTTTTTGGGTAATTTTATAGCTTAGCCCACAACTGGTAACTGAAACTCCCGTCTTGTAGTCAAAAATTTGTTTATATTTTCCGGGTCGGTCTCCTTTTACGGTAATTACAACCGACTCCGTTCTTGAATTGTCAACAAGTTTAGCTGCCAAAACAATAGCCCCATTCTGAACTTTTACGTTGTAGGGTTCAAACTCCCCGGAGACTTGATTGATCTTTACAGAAAAATAATTTTCGGAAAAGATACTGCCTTTATCACAAGAGAAAGAAAACAGCAGAACAAATAATACGAGTAAAGGTTTTATGAGTATTTTGAAATTCATATTACAGAACTAAAACATTAGTAAATACGCCTTCAGTAACTTCTACTTGATCACTTAATGAGTTAAGCCCGTTAAATTGAAATGTACCGCTGATGCGATTATCATCCATTGAGTCAATTATAACCTCTCCCGATGAACTTACATATTTTTTTGTTCCGTCATCAGCATCGTCGCTGTCAGTCAAGTAAAACGAAATTTGGTCAGATTCTCCTTCAAGAGTTTTGAGAGAGTATGTTCCCGGCTCTTCTCCCTTAATGGTTAAAAATATTTTTTGTCCATTCAAATTTATCCCGGCAATAGTCATATACCCTGAGTACGTAGCCCCCACAACACTTCCAATTGTTACCGACCAGTCTTTGCCGTCAACTTTGGCTGTCATTGATGAAAGTTTCTCTTTATCGCAACTTGAAAATGCCAAAAATATAACCGCCATTAGCGGAATAATGTAACTTTTTAATTTCATAACTATAGATATTTAATTTATTCGTAAAAGTATAACAATTCTGTTAATATTCGTTAAAATGGATTATGTTTTTTATAAAAACCAATTTTTCGAAAAAAAATTGTATAAAACTCCACAAAATTAAAACATTTTATACTTTTACCGTAAATTAAGTATTTATGAAAAAGATCAAACTTGCTCTACATTGGCAAATTATCATAGCATTGGGATTAGCCGTAATTTTCGGCATTTTATTTCCGACTAAGTATCAACTTAACAATGAGGAGTTTCTCAGATTAAAAAAAAATTCTTCTGATATTGGTCTTTCTGTTTATCAATTACATCACATTGAAACGCTTACTTACAATAAACCCGTTTCTGAATCGGTCTTTTTTGAGCAACTGGGTAAAATAGCTGAAGAGCCTCTGTCAAAAACACAAAAAAATTTAATTACCGATAAATCAGAATATAATCCGGAATTGAATTATGTTTCATGGATGGGCGATATATTTATCAGAGCATTGAAAATGATAATTATTCCCCTGATTTTAGCATCTATCATTTCGGGAGTTG
This sequence comes from Bacteroidota bacterium, assembly GCA_034659855.1. Lineage (GTDB taxonomy): Bacteria > Bacteroidota > Bacteroidia > Bacteroidales > JAADGE01 > JAYEIA01. The sequence goes on along the minus strand of JAYEIA010000193.1, from coordinate 6,997 downwards.
CTAATATTGGTTCGGCAAAAAACCTGGGACGTTTAGGGCTGAAAACAATGCTGTACTACCTATCTACAAGTACTTTTGCAATTATTACCGGCCTACTTTTAGTAAACTTAATAAAACCGGGTCTCAGCATAAATCCCGATACCTTCCGACTCAAAGAATCATTCAACATTGACAAACACTCGCTTGGGGATACTTTGATTGAGATTGTTCCGGATAATATTTTCCAAGCCTTTGTGAATCAGGATATGTTGTCGATAATATTCTTTTCGATGCTGTTCGGTTTTTTTATTACAAGAGTTGAACCCAAATACAGTCAATTACTGGGTAACTTCTTTAATTCATTCTTTGAAGTGATGATGAAAATAACCCTATTCATCATACGATTTACCCCTTTAGGTATTTTTGGTTTGGTGGCGACAATTGTGGCTGAGCAAGCCGGTGATCCGGCCAGGTTATACCAAATAGCGGAGGGACTGGGTCTATACTCCCTCACCGTACTTTTAGCCTTGACCATTCATTCGGTGATAATTCTCCCGATATATCTCAAAATTATCGGAAAATCTAAGCCTTATGCCCACTTCAGAGCAATGAGAAATGCACTTTTAACTGCCTTTTCAACCTCATCATCCGGGGCTACACTTTCATTGACTATGGATTCGGTCAAAAACAAATCCGGTGTTTCAAACAAAATTTCCGGTTTTACTTTGCCCTTGGGTGCCACAATTAATATGGACGGCACCGCCTTGTACGAATGTGTTGCCGTCATATTCATAGCACAAGCATACGGGTTTGATTTAAGTATTGCCGAACAAGTTATTATAGTAATCACGGCTTTGCTTGCCTCTATAGGTGCTGCGGCAATCCCCATGGCCGGTCTTATTATGATTTCGATAATTCTTGCTGCCGTTGATTTACCTCTTGCCGGTATTGGGCTGATTTTGTCAGTTGACCGAATTTTGGATATGTTCAGAACATCTGTAAATGTATGGAGCGACAGTTGTGGTGCTGTTATTATTGCAAAAAGTGAAGGGGAGAAATTGAATGTTTAACTCTGAATAGAATATATTTTGTATTTTAGTAGATATTTTTGACCCCTCTTTGGTAATTAAGTCGGAGAAAATGTAATGCTAATTCAGCAATTAAATACAGATTTATAAGAAAACTATGAATGAAACAATATTAAAGGCCTTAATGAGGCTTTTTGCTATCATTGCCAATGTGGATGAAAAGGGAGTGTCATCAAAAGCCTTGATGATAGTTGATACCTACCTGTCTATCATGTTGAATAAGAAATTTGTAACCAAATATTTGGACTTATTTCAGGAATATGTAAAAGTACATCATAAAATAAAAGACAGAACAGGGCTTAAAGTCAAAAAGCGTACATCGGTCAATTCGGTAAAAGTTCTCAGAATATGCAACGAAATCAATGAGCAACTCAACCAAGAAGAAAAAATAATTGTATTGGTTCGCTTATTTGAATTCATAGGAGAAGATAATGTAATCAGCGATGAAGAGATAGATTTTGTTAAAACTGTGGCTGATGTTTTTAATGTTAAAAACAGCGAATATCTGACTATCAAGCATTTTGTTTTTTCAGAAAGCATGGGACAAATTGAAATTAGTAACCTGCTATACATAAACAATAGCAAGGCAGTCCCCGATACTGACCATAATAAGCATATCCGATCAAAAAACTTAAACGGAGAGATTCAAATTTTGTATATTGAAAGTACGAATACTTTTGTTTTGAGATATATGGGTGACGATTCGCTCTTTTTAAACAGCCAAAATATCATTCCGTTTAAAATTTACTTTTTCGATACAGGGTCGGTACTTAAAGGTTCACGAATTTCGCAAATATATCAAAGCGATGTGGTTCGAACATTTATACAAACCGTCGACAAAGAAAAAATACAGATGGAAGCTCTGGGTATTGAATATACCTACCCCGGAAGCAATAACGGGATTAAAGAACTCAATTTCAAAGCTGAATCCGGAGACTTAATCGGGATTATGGGCGGCAGCGGTGTAGGAAAATCGACTTTGCTCAATATCCTTAACGGAAATTTGAAACCCGACAGCGGAAGAATATCCATCAACGGGTATGATATACATAACGAATCAGAACAACTTGAGGGAATCATTGGTTTTGTTCCCCAAGACGACCTGCTGATTGAAGAATTAACGGTATTTCAAAACTTATATTTTAATACCAAACTTTGTTTTGATCATTTCAGCAATAAGGAAATTGCCGACCGGGTGCATAAGGTACTGCATGATTTAGATTTGTTTCATGCCAAAGATTTACGCGTAGGAAATCCACTCAAAAAAACCATAAGCGGCGGCCAAAGAAAGCGATTGAACATTGCGTTGGAATTGATAAGAGAGCCGGCAATTCTTATTGTTGATGAGCCGACCTCCGGTTTGTCTTCCCGGGATTCAGAGTTGTTGATGTCCCTGCTCAAAGAACAAACCCTCCAAGGAAAACTGGTTTTGGTAAATATTCATCAGCCGTCTTCAGACATCTATAAGCTGTTTGATAATTTATTGATAATGGACAGAGGCGGCTTTCCGGTTTATAAAGGGAATCCCGTAACGGCATTGACCTATTTCAAGAAATATGCAAACCATATCAATGTCGAAGAAAATGAGTGCAGCACCTGCGGTAACGTAGATGCCGAACTTCCTCTGCAAATTTTGGAATCAAAGCAGGTTGACCAATACGGAAAATATACCAAAGAGCGAAAAGTATCTCCCAAAGAATGGTACAAGCACTACCAAACGGAGCTCCCTGATATGATTGTTGAAAAAGATAATGAATATTCAGATTTGCCGAAGAACAATTTTAAGATACCGGAACGTTTTAAGCAATTAATAATTTTCTCGAAACGAAATATTCTGTCAAAGCTGACCGATAAACAATACTTACTGATTACATTTTTGGAAGCCCCGCTTTTGGCTCTGATATTAGGCTATTTTTCTAAATATATAAGTGGCACCGATGCCAATCCGGATCAATATATATTTGCCGAAAATGTAAATTTGCCTGCATTTTTATTTATGGCCGTTACCGTTGCCCTTTTTATCGGACTGACGGTAAGCGCCGAAGAAATAATAAAAGACCGCCGGTTACTCAAACGAGAAAAGTTTTTAAATTTGAGCAAATTCTCCTATCTCAATTCAAAAATACTGGTCCTGTTTTTGATTTCAGCTATTCAAACCCTCAGCTTTGTTATCATAGGGAATCTGATATTGGAAATAAAAGGAATGGCGTTAATCTATTGGCTCATTTTATTCACTGTTTCAGCTTTTGCCAATATACTGGGTCTAAATATTTCAGCCTCGTTAAAGTCAGTGGTCACAATTTATATCACCATTCCGTTTATTTTGGTTCCTCAGTTGCTGTTCAGCGGAGTTATTGTAGATTTTAATAAACTGCACAAAAATTTCACCTCCTATAACCATGTCCCGATAATCGGAGATATTATGACGTCTCGCTGGGCCTATGAGGCGATTTGTGTAGCTCAGTTCAAAAACAATAATTATCACAAATACTATTTTGAAAATAATAAGACTAAGAGTACTTTTATTTATCAGGTTTCCTATTTGATTCCTAAACTTGAACATCTTTTAAAAAGCTACGACAAAGATTTCAGTCAATCGGACTCCCTCAGAACAAGCCGGTTGATATATGACGGGTTGTCTAAATTATATACCGACAGGGTGGAAGAAGAAAGCTTTTACGAGAGTCTGAAACTCGGAGAAATGAATAATGAAATCTACAGCGAGGCTTCACAATTTCTTTCGGATGAGAGAAAACTATACAATTCAGCTATACATAAACTGAAAAAGAAAAATGACCGAATATTTCAATCTTTAACAGAAAAATTTGGCGATAAAGAAAAAGTATATGCACTGAAAAAGAACAATCACAACAAACAATTGGAAACGATTGTCCAAAACAAAAACGAACCGGCAGCTTATAAAATTACCGAGGATGAAATAATAAGGTTAACCGACCCAATTTATAAAGATCCGGTCTCCCGGAACGGAAGAGCACATTTCTATGCTCCACATAAAAATATTGCAGGAATGAAAATTGATACCATCCTGTTTAATATTCTATTCATCTGGTTCACAACCATTATTTTATATGTCTTCTTAATATTTGGAGTTTTTGAACGCTTGATTAATCTAATGAGTAAGCGTATTGGCTGAATATTAAAGAACAAATACGAAATAAATTAAATAGTGTAGGCGAAGTTATTTTGTTCTTTTACAACTTGAAAATGCTGCGAATAGCGAGCTATTTAAAGCATTTTCAAAATTTTTTGCGAATGAGCAAATGCCAAGGGCAAAAGAACGAGTTTAAATAAACTTCACCCCCTCACCCTTCACTCTTCATCCTTAACCCTTCAAAGAAAAAAGGGCAAAAGAACGAGTTTAAAGCGTCAAGTTTCTTAGGAACAATCACTTACCGCAAACCAAAAGTCAGCGTAATATACTGAAATTGCTCAGAAAACGTTGCCGTTGGTTCTGTTATTTCACCTATCGGGTCGGCCGGGTAGGAGATGCCGGCACCGTACATTCCCATGCTCGACGACAGTTGTGAAATTGAATAGGCTACATCAATATAACCGGCACTGCCTGCAAAACTCAATCCGCCGGAGTAACTCACGCGGGCATTATCAAACAATCCGGTATCATCTTTGTAAGCACTCGGATATAGTGCATAGCCGCCCCGAATTTTAATCTTTCCGAAGTTAAGCTCTAATCCGGCTCTCATGTTATGAGTTTCTTTGTATAATTTAGCAATCATATCATTTTCTCTATCAAATGCATCCGAACCATCTGTTGTTTTTAAACGCATGGTGGAATAATCGGTGTATTCATACTCAAATGAAAAAATCATGGGCAAAGTATAAAACTTTCCTATAGGATATTGATCCAATATGAAGGCCGTTCCGACATTATATCGCATCGGCTGCTGAAGATTCCAAGTGTATATATTATTATCTGTTCCGGCAAAATAATCATAATCCCCGTTAATGTCCGGTGTGCTGAATTCCGAATACATGCCGGTATGATAATTTTCGGTAAGGGCAGTAAGTGTTCTTGAATGAACTGCTGCACTCAATCGCCAGAATTTTAAAGGCTGAACAATGATTCCCCCTTTAATATTAATGCCGGTACCTTCGGTTCTCAAATCCTCAGTAAATTCCATTTCTTCGGGATCGACCTGTGTAGAGTCGTTTTCTGTGTCAAGCCTGTAAATATCGTCGTAGCCGTATTCAGAATAATTTACTTTCTTGTCATAATTAATGAACTGTGTACCGACTGTAAATCCAAAACTTACAATATCTGCATAATTCCATGCCATACTAAAATCCAACTCGCCTTTTCCGCCCGATTCTGAAACAGCTCTTCTTTGGTTTTCTCCGTAAGTTTCCTCATCTGTAACAAAGGAATAATATTCTTCCCCGTCAAGCTCCAACAAGTAGGTTTCATAGGCTAAATCCTCTCTGAAACTGCTGCTGCGACTCTCGTATTCGGTTCCGGAATTATTGGCGTTATAAACAAAGTAATCCAAAACAGAACCGGTGCTGTTTGTTCCTGAAATAAGTTTATCTTGCCTGTAATCAGCCAACTGATTATAAGCCAGCCCAATACTGAATCCTTTCCAGTCGGAATTTTCATTTCTGCGAGCCCAAGCATAACCAAAGTTATTGACTGTAAAGCCGTATTTATTGTCTGCTTGCGAACTCTCCCTAAATGAACTGCTTGCCGAATTCATAATAAGGACTGTACCAAAAGTAAAATGGTTTGATTTCAACAAAGCTAATCCTGCCGGGTTGGTTGCCATCACAGACAAATCTGCTCCCACAGCCGATAATGAACCTCCTGTTGCTAATGACCTTGAAGTACTTCCGTAAATTTGATTTGAAAAATTAAATGCATCTTGTTGATACTGTGCCGTAGCTTCACTAAAAATTATAGTAAGCCCCACGATGAAGACCAATATTTTTTTAAGTTTCATTTTGCTCATATTAAGTTTATACAATTATTTTAAAAAATAACATCAATCAACGTTAATCTAAATTACCGCTGACAGAAATATTTGGAAAAGAATAAAAAAAGGCCCTACCCGAAAGATAAGGCCCGGTGATGTTTATCTTCGTCCTGAGCGTGAAGAACTTGAGCTGCTGCTCGAAGATGATCTGCTCGAACTTCCTGAAGAAGAAGAACGGCTTGAGCTTTTATAGCTTGAACCTCGGCTGCTGCTGCTCGAACTCTTGCTTCGAGACGGGCGACTGTAACTTGAGCGACTGCTGCTCGAACTCTTGCTTCGAGACGGGCTGCTGTAACTTGATCGGTTGCTGCTCGAACTATTGCTTTTTGATGAGCGATTGTAATTTGAGCGATTATTGCCGGTGTTTCTGCTGTTAGTCGGCTTTGAATAATTTGAACTTGTGCTGTTACCACTGCTGTAGTTTGATCGGCTGTTTGTACTTGGGCGGGTATAAGAATGTTTCTTAGAGCTTGATGAGCTGCTTCTGTATCCCGAATTTGTACTGTGTGGCTTGCTGTTCGACGACCGACTTGAATTCTTAGAATAATTTGACCGATATTTATTCGACGTATTATAATTCGATGCAGATTTATTCCCGCTTGAAGCCCGATTTGTGGAACTTCTTTTCACCGTTCCGCTACTTCCTGAACTCGAACGAGAATTATTACGATTTATATTTGACCCCGAATTTGAATTTCTTGTATTTGTCGAACGGTTTACATTAGACCCTGTATTTGTTCTGCTTGAATTCGATGAACGATTTACATCAGAACCCGTGTTTGTTTTTCTTGAATTCGATGAACGGTTTACATCAGAACCCGTGTTTGTTTTTCTTGAATTCGATGAACGATTTACATCAGAACCCGTGTTTGTTTTTCTTGAATTCGATGAACGATTTACATCAGAACCCGTGTTCGTTTTTCT
>JAYEIA010000192.1:0-1700 GCA_034659855.1 Bacteroidota bacterium | reverse complement strand
AACAAACTTGCGAAAAGTGCATAAACTAATGTTGAATTCTCCGGTTTAAAAAGTTCTGGGCCGGGAGTGATATTGTGCAAAGCCAAAGCACCAATCATAACGGCAGTTGCTGCACTTCCCGGAATTCCAAGTGTCAAAAGTGGAATCAAAGCACCACCGGCAGAAGCACCGGCTGCGGAAGACGGAGCAGTAATTCCTTCGAGTGAACCTTTGCCAAATTCATCTTTTTTCTTGCTCGTTCTCTTTGCTTCGCCATAAGCGATAAATGCAGCGATTGTTGCACCTGCACCGGGAATTGCACCGACAACAGCACCGATAACCGACGATTTTGCAATCAATTTTTTTAATGACCAGAGTTCACTGAATTTTGGCATTTTACTTGAGAATTTTTGTTTAATTTTTTTGACTATTTGCATATTTTCTATATTTAAAAGTATTTCACCAATTGCAAATAAACCAATCAAAGCCGGAATAAAAGTAAATCCGTCAAAAAGTTCAGCCCTGCTAAATGTAAATCTCGGCGAACCGTTAATAATATCCAATCCAACAGTCATCAAAAGTAATCCGATTGCCGTTGAAACAAATGCTTTTAAACGATTTTTTGATTCCATAGAAGAGACGATAGTAAGTCCGAAAATAGCCAACGAAAAAAATGCGGATGGACCAAATTTTAATGCGATTTTTGCAAGCGGAACAGAAAAGAAAATTAAAACTAATGAGCCCGTCAATCCGCCAACTACATTAGCGAATAAACTTGAACCAAGTGCTTTTCCGGGTTGTCCTTTTTTTGTCAATGTGTAGCCATCGAATGCGACAGCAACGGCAGCGGGAGTTCCGGGAGTATTTATCGCAATTGCAGAAATTGTTCCACCATAAGATGCAGAAGTGTAGACAGAAGCGAGCAAAATAATAGCAATTAGCGGATCCATTCCGAATGTAAAGGGAACTATCAAAGCAAGTCCGGTAGAAGCAGAAAGCCCGGGCATAACACCAACGAATATTCCGACAATAATTCCAATCAAAATAACTAATATAGGTTGCCACCAAGCTATTGAGGCAGTTCCACCAAGTGCACTAAAACCATCTAATAAATTTGAAAATAATTCCATAAAATAAAAATCTCCTTATTAAAAAATACTTCCAATTGGTAATGGAACCATCAATATTTTTATGAATACTATATACATAAATAGCAATACCAAAGTTGTTGTTAATAATAAACTTATATATTTTTTATATCTCATTATCAGCATAGAGCTAATCAAAAATAATCCTGTGGAAATAAAAAATCCTATTATGGAAATTAAAGTAATATATGCCAAAATTAAAAAAGAGAGTGATATTACGGATTTTACATTCTCTCCCTTTTTTGCCGTTTCGTCAGTTGGATTTTTATAGTACAATTTCAAGCCAATAACACTAACAATAAATAGAAAAATTGACCACACTTTTGGAACTGTTGCCGAGCTGACAAATAGTCCTTCTCGTGGGGCAGGGAAGAAGGAGGAAATATAGAAGAATGTGATTGATAGAATTCCGGTAACCGTTAAAATAGAAATTGTTCCATTGATTTTTATATCTTTTTTCTTGAATACCAAATACACAATTAGAAATGAAATGATAAAAATTCCAAACAAAAATAGAGTTAAATATGGAGCTTCATTTGCATTTTTATCAAGCTCAAATCCCGCAATTTTTAA
>JAYEIA010000191.1:0-8723 GCA_034659855.1 Bacteroidota bacterium | reverse complement strand
TTTTTGCGATATTTTTATTTTTTTTAATTCGCTGATACAGTGGCATCACCAAATTTAAAAAAATAAAAATCTCATCAAAAAAAACTCATTTCGTAAAATTCGTCTATTTCCGTTCAGACACTAATTACAGAAATGAATTTTTTTAATAAAAAATAGAGGCAATGAAGAGAATATTGTTTTGGGCTTTGGCTGTTGTAATAACAATTGTTGCTGCCGTTTATCAAAAAATGTCAGGGCCTACTTATCCGAAAAAGGTTGAAGTAGAGCTTAATAATAAAACTTACAACTTCAAATTCATCAGATCGTTCGGAGGAGAAGAGGATGCTGTTCTTGAGTTTCCTGTTAAGGATGAGAAAGTAACAGCAAAGTTATTTTATAAAAACTACCCTCAAGAAGAAGGAGAACAGTGGGAAAAAACAAATTTTTTTAATACCAATGAAGGAATAGCGGCAACAATGCCAAACCAACCTCCCGCCGGGAAATTAATGTATTATGTTGAGCTTGAGACAGAAAACGGAACACAAGTATTTTTCAAAGATAATCCGTTGGTTATTCGTTTCAAAGGAGCTGTGCCGTTATGGGTTTTAATACCGCATATTTTCTTTATGTTTTTCGGGATGTTGATAGCTAATGCTGCCGGTGCATTTGCTGTTGCAAATATGGATATTTATAAGAAATTAACAACTTTGGCATTAATCGTTTTAGGTATTGGCGGTATGATATTGGGGCCAATCGTTCAGAAATTTGCCTTTTTGGAATATTGGGCCGGAGTTCCGTTTGGTTGGGATTTAACCGATAATAAACTTCTGATTGCCTTTGTTGTTTGGGTTGTCGCATTTCTTATGAATAGAAAAAAGGATAATCGTTATGTTGTTATAATTGCGGCGATAGTAACCTTGATTATTTTTTCAATTCCGCACAGTATGCACGGTTCGGAGCTTGACAGGGCTTCCGGAAAAATAACCCAAGGTATCATATACTTGTTTTAGCCACAAGCACTAAGTTTATGTGCTCCGGCTTGGGTGGGATACTGCCTGAGGCGATGATATTTTGATTTTAAAGATTATTTCGAGAAACACTTTTGCCGGCAGATAGCCACAGAAGTGTTTCGTTTTTATAATTCCGGAAAATAATAAAACATGAGGAAATTAAAAAATAAGGAACTCAACAGGAAAACAACTCAGGAGTACAAAGCTGCTCAAAAATCACCCTTTGCCGTAGTTTTGGATAATGTGAGGAGCTTAAACAATATAGGGTCATTTTTTAGAACCGGTGATGCCTTTATGACTCAAAAAATCTTTTTGTGCGGCATATCAGCAACCCCTCCGGATAACGGAATCCGAAAAACTGCTCTCGATGCCGAGAAATCGGTAGAGTGGGAGTATTACCCAAAAACGGAGGAGGCGGTGAAAGCGTTAAAAAAAAGCGGGTACATTGTAATGGCTGTGGAGCAAGTTGTTGACAGTATTATGCTGCAAAATTTTAATCCAATGCCCGATAAAAATTATGCCTTTGTATTCGGTAATGAGGTGAAAGGGGTTCAACAATCCGTCATAGATATTTGCGACGGCTGTATTGAAATTCCTCAAGAAGGAATTAAGCATTCGGTCAATATTTCCATAAGCGGAGGTATTGTTTTATGGGATTTTTACAGCAAAATTAGGCTTTAGGAATGGTTATGAAATAAATTATGATGTTAGGCGAAGTTATTTTGTTTCCGTTCCTTAACTTGCCAACTTGTAACCACTTTAGGATAAGGAACTCAAATATTTAAAATTTGTGTGGCTGAACTCATCAAAAGCTTTTAAACATTCGGGCTTGCGAAAATCCGGGAGCCGAAATATCCAAATCCAGAAAGTAACCGAAGGGAGTTTGTGCCGTTTCGTAATCTACATTTTTAAGTCGTTCTTCGGCCAAGTTTAAAATTTCTTTAGAATACTCCGGAGAAGCTTTACTTCCCGACAAATGTGCAAAAGAATGCAGTACAATTTTATTGGTTTCATTTTTTCTTGCACCCCATTTTAAGTTTTTTGCCAAATTTTTCTCAACTTTGAGTGTTTTTTTCTCTTCATCATCTTTTTCTACCTGTATAAAACCAACAAGGCAGTTTTCATACGTTTTGCTTAATTCATGATTCTCAAAGTCGTCATCCAACGTCTTTTCTGTGGGTTTAAATGCAAATTTTTTGGTGTATAGCATTAATAGTTTCATGGTATTGATTTTTTTAGTTTCTTTTACTCGGGAGGTCTTATTTGTTGCTAATAAGAAAGGGGCGCAAGACGCCCCTTAAAAACAACTAACCTAAAACCTACTATGAAAAGAATTACTATTGGTAAGTAATTCAAAACAAAGATACATCTTTTTTAAATTAAAAAAAAGAAATAGGTCTCTTTTTTATGTTTTTTTTGAGCTGCTTTGTTTCTCCTGAAATTGCTTTTCTGTAACTATCGTAATACAAGAGACTTGCATGTAATATGCTACTCCCGTCTTATGTAATGGTGAATATTTAACTTGAATAATTCATTCAGGTTAAAGATAAATCGCTGATTCTGTTATATTAAATAAAGAAAGGGGCGCAAGACGCCCCTTAAAAACAACTAACCTAAAACCTACTATGAAAAGAATTACTATTGGTAAGTAATTCAAAACAAAGATACATCTTTTTTAAATTAAAAAAAAGAAATAGGTCTCTTTTTTATGTTTTTTTTGAGCTGCTTTGTTTCTCCTGAAATTGCTTTTCTGTAACTATCGTAATACAAGAGACTTGCATGTAATATGCTACTCCCGTCTTATGTAATGGTGAATATTTAACTTGAATAATTCATTCAGGTTAAAGATAAATCGCTGATTCTGTTATATTAAATAAAGAAAGGGGCGCAAGACGCCCCTTAAAAACAACTAACCTAAAACCTACTATGAAAAGAATTACTATTGGTAAGTAACTCAAAACAAAGATACATCTTTTTTAAATTAAAAAAAAGAAATAGGTCTCTTTTTTATGTTTTTTTTTGAGGTGTTTTGTTTCTCCTGAAATTGCTTTTCTGTAACTATCGCAATACAAGAGACTTGCATGTAATATGCTTCTCCCGTCTTATGTAATGGTGAATATTTAACTTGAATAATTCATTCAGGTTAAAGATAAATCGTTGATTCTGTTATATTAAATAAAGAAAGGGGCGCAAGACGCCCCTTAAAAACAACTAACCTAAAACCTACTATGAAAAGAATTACTATTGGTAAGTAATTCAATGCAAATATACAATGATTTTAATTAATACCAAATGCTTTCTATTTTTATTTGAAATATAATTGAATTTTTTATTTGCAACAGCATTTACTTTAATATTATGCGACTAAAAAGGCTCATCAGCCTACTGTTGTCTAATTACCTAACAATAAAGGGAGCGCGAGACGCTCCCTTAAAACAACTAACCTAAAACCTACTATGAAAAAGAATCACTTAAATGAATAATCAACTGAAACTAATATAAGGCCAATTTTTGTAAAAGTCAAGTTTTTTTTAATTATATTTTAGGAAATAAGACTTTCTCATTTGGGGGAGGTCGGTAAATTTTGTTTATTATTAGTTTGGGAATAGTTTGTGCTGGTATCGTTGCAATTTAATAATGAAAGATATATTATTAAAATTTTTGGAGGTTGAGCATGTTGTTTTGCAAATAACAGGCTTAATCTACAAAAGATTATTTTTTCATAATTAATTTGTGTTGACACTATATTTTATGAGATGAATTTTGTTAATTTTTATAGAAGAGAATTTCCGATGATGTCTGAAGCCCACCAAAATTCATATATTTGACCTAAAAAAAAATGGTTATAAAATATGAACCTTTGCCGAGAATTTTGACTTTTACGTTCCTCTTGTTTTTTATGCGTCCATTGGCGGCACAAAGTGTAGAGGAAACTCTAATTTCTGCTGATAGCCTTTTAACAGTACAAAAAGCAGAACTTGCCGTCGAAAGCTATAAAAGGACAATATTTTTTGCCGGCAGAAACAACAAAACAGTAATCACCATACAAGCTGTGAATAGCTGTATTAATAATTCATACTACTCAGAAGCGGCATTACTTATTCGCTATTATGAAAATAATTATGATTGCCGGCCGGACAGTTTGGTTGATTTGCAAATTTTGAAAGCCAAAAACCTGTTACTGATGAAACAATACGATGATGCCTTACGGCTAAGTCATAAGTTGTCTTGCAGTTATTCTGAAAATGATACAGACCATCGGATTATTCTTTTAAAAGCTTTGGCACATTATGGTCTGAATGCGGTGGATTCTGCCCGAAACTATTTTGTTCAGTACTTGGAAGAGTACAATACACCTGTGGCCGGCACAATAGATTCTTTGCTGTTTCAGTCCATACAAAATCCTGAGCAGTACATTAAAAATGCGTCTAATTTGAGCGTAATTTTACCCGGTCTCGGGCAGCTCTTTGTCGGTGAGTATTCTGAGGCAGCCAACTCATTTTTACTCAATGGCTTTTTGTTTTTCTTATTGCACGATTTGACGGTAAACTATGCATGGTACAGCGGATTACTTTCAGTCTATCCGTGGTATGAAAGATACAGCAAGAGTAGTGTCGTGAAAGCGAAAGAACTGGCCGAGCAAAAGGTTAAAGATAATAAGCAAGAAATCTTAAATCAGATCATTCGTGTTCTTATGGAATAAATACTACGCCTGCTGTGGATAAAAAATTGCCGGATAGTTTAAGTGTATTGGTATAATATCATTTTGAAACCGAACCACTGTTTCTTAGGAACGGATACGAAATAAATTATGATAGCGTAGGCGAAGTTATTTTGTTTCCGTTCCTTAGTTGAAGCTTGAATGCTATCCGACCTCAGGTATTCGGCAAAGCTTTTGCTGAATCTGAAAGCAGCTTTAGAGTTTAAATTAACCGTAAAGCATTGCCGCATTAGGCTTTCTATTTAAAAGCTTTTTCAAGTAATCCATCGCCTTCAACAGCCAAGCGCTCAAAATAATCAGGAACGGCCTTCCCCGTTAGTTTATCCACATATAATTTTGCCAGATATTGACCGAGCATATATCCTTGCCCGCGTAATCCGATAAAGAGCCCCTTAGCGGGATCAATATACATCCGAGGTTCTACATAATAGCCGGCCCAAACCGCTTGCAATCCGGCCGAAGAGAGTTCGGGAATCCAGTCGGTAAAGGTTTCCGATATAATTTCAATAAAACCCTTCGAGTTAATTCTTAAATTCTTATCTGATTCCATCGGCTCATTTTCCGGCGATGCACATCCTATAATTTGACCGGTTTCTTGCAATTGTTGTCCGTAAACGGCGGAGAATCCCTTGTGCTTTCTGCGATCAATAATCATGGGTAAAGGGGTTTTGTTTATGCCCATAAAAGGTAAACGACGAGTAATGAATGCTTGATGTTTGACAGGATACAACCCACTTAAAAATCCGAGTTTACGAGCAAACTTATCGGCTTGCGCTCCTAAGGCATTTACAAACTGCTCCGTATGGTATTCTATAAACTTATTTTCGTGGGTTTTTACGGTAGCAATGTAAGTGTTATCTTGCTTTTTGAGATCTATTAATTTACAATCTTCCAATATCAATCCTCCGTTCTTTATTCCGATATTTCGAATGAGATCCAATACTTTTCCGGGCGTAGCTTGCCAACAATTCTTAGTAATTAATGCCGCCCGGTATTTTTTACATTCCGGATTAAAATAAGGAGAGATTTTTTTTCGAAAATCAGCCGGTTCTATCAATTCAGCCTCAGACCATTCCATTGACTGTTTTAGTGCGTCATATATAGCCTCATCGTGTGCCATGGTTACATAATTTATAGATCGAAAATCAATATTCTGAACTTTTTGCAAGTCCTTGAATATTTGCAAGTTGCTTTCTGCAATGTGTGAAAGTTCCGGGATACTGAAATTGGGTCTGCCGCCGGCTATATTTCTCCATGAAGATCCACGGTCATAATTTATCATAATCGGTTTTTTTCCGGCTTCGGCCAAATATCGAAAAACAGCACTGCCGCCAATACCGCCTCCGGCAACAAAATATTCCACCTTTCTTATTTCCGGTTTTGTTCCGTTTATTGACATATACACCTGCTCCGGCTTTTTAGTGGGATACATTTCTCCGAGAGTTACTTGGTTCGACAGCGGAGCTCGAGGAGTGGCTTCTCCCACAATATTTATATCTTTTGCCCTGAGCGTTTGCTTTAATCTCGGAATACATCGTTTTCCGCGGCAAGCACCCATGCCCAGCCTCGTGGTGTGTTTTATTTCATCTACGGAAATAAATTTCCGCTCGCCGATAACATCCATTATCTCATCTAAAGTTACATCATCGCAATGGCATAAATAGGATTCTGTATCAAGCTTGTCCGGCGTAGCATCATACCTTATCGGTTCGGTAAAATTTTCCTTTATTATGAATCCTCGTACATCCGTTAAGTTGTTACCGTCAAGAGTTTCAATTTTAACTCGAGCAACGTTAGTTTTGTTGGGCTTTTTCATAACTTTTGATACTATTCCTGTACCCAATTTTTCGCCCATATTGTTTACCAAAAACACCTCAGACTTTTCCTTTACTTCGTACTCCACAGGCAAAAATAAGGTATCACGTTTTTTGTTGTATCCGAATATTGCTAAGCCCGGGCATTGGTACACACATTTCATACATCCGATACACTTTTCAAAATCAATATGCGGTACGGTACTTGTTGATGTTTTTGTGATGGCTTCATGCGGGCAGGCAAATTCACAAGGGTTGCAAGCAAATGCCGATAAACAGTCGAGAAGAACGAAGGGTTTTTCATCGGCACGTTTTTTTGTCGGCATAAAAACTTCATCCTGCACGATAACCGGTTCTTGTTGAGAATCAATATATTCTTTGGATAAATTTAAATATTCGGTGTAATTGAACGGTGTTTTCAGGTTCTTGAAAATTTCGTAAGCCACTTCACGTCCTCGAAGCACGGCACTGGTTCCTTCTCCGATACGGATGGCATCGCCCGCTCCGTAGCATTGTCTGCCGAAAATTTCATTGCCTTTTGTAATAAGTTGGTCGTCGGGAACCAAGCCGGTACAGATATTAATGGCATCAATACCGCTGATTACTTTTTCTGTACCCGGAATGGGTTTAAAGTTTTTACAATCGGCCACTACCGCTGCTGTTATTCCGGTATGGTCTTCGTTAGGAATAGCCTTGATAAGAATTTTTGACAGCTCAACGGGAATTCCTAATCGTCGCACGCGGTTGGCCTGAACAGGGAATCCGCCCTCTTTGGGCAGGGCTTCTATGATAGCTTTTACTTTGGCGCCGGCTTGTACCAGTTGGTAGGACGTAAGGTAGCCAATATTTCCGGCTCCTACGGTCAGAATGTTTTTTCCTAAAAGCGTAAATTCCGTATTCATCATTTTTTGAACCACTGCTGCGGTATAAACCCCGGGCAAATCATCATTTTCAAAAGAGGGCATAAACGGCACGGCTCCCGTTGCAACAACCAGATGTTGTGCTTTAATGTAATATATTTCATCGGTTTTAATATTTTTTACGGCTATGCGTTTGCCTTCCAAAATATCCCAAACAACAGAATTCAGGAATATGCCTTTATAATTTTCACCGGCCAAAGTACGAGCAATGTCAAAGCCTCTCATTCCCCCGAATTTTTTTTCTTTTTCGAAAAAGAAGAATTGATGAGTTTGCATCAAAAACTGACCGCCAATTTCTGAATTATTATCAATTACAATATTTTTAATGTCCCGGTTGTTCAATTCTTCTCGGCAAGCCAACCCGGCCGGACCGGCACCGATGATTGCAACTGTAGTTTCAAAAACTTTTTGTTGCCGGTTTTGTTTCGGCTTTTTTGGTTTGGCAGAATACTCTGCAGGCACTTCGGCCACTTTTTTTACACCGTCAACGGCTGTTATGCAGATACGTTTTATTTCTCCGTCAACCAGCATTTCACAAGCGCCGCATTTTCCGATTCCGCACTCCAAGCTTCGTTCTCTGTTGGCTTGGCTGTGGCTGTGAACCGGATGCCCGGCTTGATGCAGGGCAGCCGCTATGCTTTTTCCTTTTTGTCCGATTATTTCTTCTCCTTTAAAAATAAATTGGTGTTTATTTTGGGCAGGGATATCTAAAATGGGGTGGCTGTTTATTTTATACATAAAAGTTTAATTTTGGGAGCGTTTATTTTTATAAATGTAATCTTCTGTATGTGAAAATATTATGATCTTTATCAATAATGATTAAAATCATATGGTGAAGAGAGTTGACAATTTGCCTGTATTGGGGGCTATTACCCAATATGTCGGCAAAAATCTAATATTTATCGGTTTGTGGTATGCCCGGTAAATTTGTTGCATTTACTTATGCGTACTGTGCATTAGTAAATTTTATAGTAGGTTTTATGAAAACAACACTTCGTTAAATTACGAATTATTAATTACGAATTACAAACTAAGCGCGTAATAATCAACACTTTAACTCGCTTAAGGCTTGCTTTGTAAGGCATTGAATATCAGGTAATTATAAAAATTTAACGAACTATTGTGAAAAGAGAGCGTTTAATTTTTTTGGTGATGTTGCTTACAACTGTTTCGTGCAGTTTGTTTGATAAAGGAAAGATTGGACAAGAGGATTTTTCTCCGGCTTTATTTGAGAAGTCGGGGATTTATATTCCGGCAGATGACGGTTAATTTTGACTTC
>JAYEIA010000190.1:0-1720 GCA_034659855.1 Bacteroidota bacterium | reverse complement strand
TAAAAGAAGATGCAAGTCAAGAAACAATTCTTGCTGCAATTTCAGAAAATCAAAAAAACAAACAAGCTGCTGAGCAAAAACTCGCAGACATTCAAGCTGACAGAATAAAAATATTACTCGGCTCTGATGCTGTAAACGATGACAACAGAGAGCATCTTGAAAAACTGGCTGAACAGGATTTTGACCTGGCACAAAAAACTGTCTCAATATTAGAACAGAAACAAGAAAAAGCCGAAACTAAGACTGATGACGGTGTACGTTTGTCAGATGCCATTAAAAAAAACACGAAGTCAGATGAACCCAAAACATGGAAAGACTTATCGGACAAAGAGCGGTTGAATTTAAGAGAAAATAATTCAGTAAAATACATTGAATTATTCAAATCAGAATACGGATTTGACCCTGAAATGAACTAAACTAAACTATTATTCACAATCAAAACTTTAAAAAAATGAAACTTTTAAAAAACTTCTTATTTACATTATTGATTTCTCTTGTTGCCGGGCTTGGTATTGCAGCCGGAACAGGAATAACTCCGGCGGCTGCGGTCGGCGGACTTGTAATTACTTCTTTTATTCCTAAAGGAACAGGTGCAGGTGTACTGCAAGCCGGACTTTACACAGAAGTATGGACAGGTGAACTCGTAAAAAGATTCACACACTCAGGAACTTTTCTTGAAGGCGTTCCGGATTACAGTCGCTATGTAGGAAATGATGTCATTCACCTCGTAGATGTCGGTGCACACCCATCTGTGTTAATCAATAATTCATCTTATCCTTTGCCTGTAAATCCCCGAACAGATGGAGACTTACCTATATCTTTGGATAAATTTGACACAGAGGCAACATCAGTTACTAAAGATGAAATGTATGCACTTTCTTATGATAAAATGAAAATTACTAACGATTTGCACCGAGAGGCTTTACAAATGAAAACCTTAGATAAGTCTATTTATAATTTTGCTCCGGCTTCGGATGCTGAAGGCACTCCGGTAGTAAAAACCTCGGGAGGAGATAACGGAAATGGTTTTAAGAAACTTCTGCCGGGCAATATTCGTACATTAAAACGAAAATTTGACGATGCGAAAGTGCCTAAAGATGACAGACGCTTGGTATTATGTGCTCAGCACGTGGAAGATTTGCTTTCAATAGATGAAACCTTTGAAAAACAATACAATAACATAAGAGAGGGCGAGGTATTGAAAATGTACGGCTTTAAGATATATGAATATGTCGAAATGCCTCTTTATGATGCGGCTTTTGCAAAAAAAGCATTTGGAGCTGCACCTGCCGGAACCGACAGGGAATCATCCGTAGCATTCTATGCAAAACGAATGTTTCAAGCCAAAAGCTCTATGGGCGTGGATACAACCCTGCCTGATGCACGCAATAAAACAAATGAGGTTTCCATGGATATGCGATTTATCGCTTTGCCTAAAAAATTAGAAGCTATTGGTGCAATAGTGAATGAATCAGTAGTATAGATTAGTTAAAATTAAGAAAGTCGTTGCCTTTGTAACGACTTTCTTCCAAATTTAAAATCATGACAAACAAACATAATATTTTAATCAGCAAAATAATGAAATCGGAGAATACCGATACCGTATTTATGACAACTGATAAACAAGTGTTTCTTGATAAAAACCTTGCCGACGATCATGCCTTACGTTTGAACGGGCAAAAGAGAAAAAAACCGTTAAAAGTTATTCCAATTACAAAAG
>JAYEIA010000189.1:0-1727 GCA_034659855.1 Bacteroidota bacterium | reverse complement strand
ATTAGAATCGCTGCGGTAAAAATACCAATTAATATCTGAGTTAGTTCCATAAAAATTTATTTTTTAGTCTTTTTTATATTTAGCCATTGTTAACAGGTGATGCATCTTAAATAAACATCTTCTGTAATAAGCCTTTTTTGAAGGCTTTGGTTTGTTCTAGGGTTGACCAGGCCTGGTTAATTTTATGGTCGATTTCGGTTAGAAAACTGGCGATTTTTTGTTGCTCTTCTAAACATGGGAAATCTATCAAGAAACTGCTTAAAACTTCTTTAGTAATAGTTTTAATAGTTCCACCTGGTGCCTTCCTTTTCTCAATTTCAAATAAAATTTCTAATACATAAGCAAAAAAGACTGGTGACATTGGTTTTGTAAATTTTTTAAACACTAAAACCGTTCTATCTACATAAGCGTCATAACCAGTAATAGCTACTCTTCCTATTGAACCTTGTATAGAAATTATTACAGTACCTTTCTTTATAAAAACACTTTTCTTTGCTGCCGCTTTTGAAATTCGCTGTTTTGTTAACGGCTTTAACCTCATGTTTTTATCAATATCAAAAACTTGAATAAATGGAAAACCATTTTCAGAGTCATACCATTCAGGCAGCCCATACGGTTGGGGGAAACTACCTCTTCTATATTGAGCAACTTCATCTAAACGCCTCTCTACCCACTCAGGATAGTCATTGCCTTGGTTGTCTTTGAAGCGGATTTGTTGGGTGAAGATTTGTTGCATGATGCCTTTTTTGTATTCGCAAAGCAGGCGGTGTTTTTCGGTGAGCTGTTCGATTTTTTCGTCCACCGAACTTAAAAAAGCAGCGATTTTTTGTTGTTCTTGAATATTAGGAATAACTGCTGAAAGTTTCTTTAAATCAGAATTATAAACATTACTGATGCTTACACCTTTTGCTAACCTAGATATTTTCTTTCTTTGCTTCTGGTTGATGTAATACGACATGTAGAAGTGAGAGTAAACACCTTCTTTTTGTGGACTTAAAATATTTATTGTTCGTCCAATTGCTATATTTTTCAATGCAAGAGCAGACGCAGAACCTATATCAAATGGGTCTTCACCCGCTGAAGGTAGAAGGATTTCATCACCCTTACTAAATTTAAGTTCGCTAGAGTTCAAATTAGTAAAGTTAATTGTCTTAGAAATAACTTCACCGTACATATGGTAAAGCTCGCCATACCTTACACAAGGTATTTCGAATTCAGGAGAAGCTTCATTCTGTTTAATATTTTTACCTGTCGAAAACTCAAAAAGCTCGTCAAACAAATGTTTTCGATAGCTTCCATTAAACTCAGAAAACCTCAAAACAGGCTCTAAAACCTTCGTGTCTTCGTGACTTCGTGGTTCAACCATACTATTCATTAAAACGGCGCCTCAATACCCAACTGTTTACAGTAATCCGCAATCACCGCATCGGTATGTTTGATCTCTGTATCCAACACTCTAATTTGTTGCGTCACAGCGGTTAAATCAATCGGCTCTTCTTCCTCAAAAGTATCGACGTATCTTGGAATATTGAGGTTATAGTCGTTCTCTTTGATTTCTGCCAGGCCTGCTACATAACTATATTTATCGTGCGTTTCACGGTTGTGATAGGTGCTGACAATCTTTTGAATATGCTCAGGCGTTAGGGCGTTTTGATTTTTGTTTTTTTTGAAGTCATTGGAGGCATCAATAAACAAAATATCATCGGGATTGGTACGACATTTTTTGA
>JAYEIA010000188.1:0-8832 GCA_034659855.1 Bacteroidota bacterium | reverse complement strand
TTGAATTATTGCACCATTATACCATTAAATAATTGTATCATTACTAATAAATCAGTTGAATTATTGCACCATTATACCATTAAATAATTGTATCATTACATACAAGAATCATAAAGACAAAAATATATGAATAGTTTTTTGCAAGAAACGGCCGAAGCGATCAAACAAAAATACGGAAACCGCCTGAAAGATATATGTATTGTGGTTCCGAATGAACGGACAAAAATATATCTCAATATTGCCATGGGCAAACTGCATGAAGGGCCGTCATGGGCAATGAATGTATTTCGCATTCGAGATTTGGCGACAAATATTACCGGACTGCAATCCGGCAATAAAATAGCTTTGATTTTTAAACTGTTTGATATTTTTCAAAATCATTTTTCCAAAAAAAGTTCAATACATTATAATTTGGAGCAGTTTTATTCTCTCGGAGAAGTTTTAATCAGTGATTTTAACGAAATAGATAATTGGCTGGCCAAACCCGAACAAATTTTTCGAAACATCAGAGATGTCAAAGAAATTGAATCACTGTACGATCATTTGTCCGAAGAGCAGAGAGAAGTTTTGAGTAAGTTCAGAACTATTTTTTCGGTGGAACATATCAGCAAAGAAAAAGAGAAGCTCTTACAAATGTGGAATATTATTCCCTTGATATATAATGATTTCAAGAAATACTTGTTGAGTCAAAAAACAGGCTATACCGGGATGATTATGCGAGCCATGTCCGAAAAAGTTATGGCCGACAAGGCTGAATTGCCGGAATATGATAAATTTATTTTCGTTGGGTTCAATGCACTCACCAAAGCCGAAATGAGTTTGCCGAAATATCTGATGAGAAATTCAAAAGCTGAATTTTTTCAGGATACCGACGCCTATTATCACAAAGACCAAAGACAGGAAGCCGGATTATTTTTGCGAAAGAATACCAAAGAACTTAAATTGGATGAGCAAAATATACCGCAACGAATTTTCAGAAGTGATGACCCGCATTCCAACGAAAATCGAACCATTAACTTATACGGAGTCCCCCAAAATATAGGACAAGCAAAGATTATTCCCTCGTTGTTGGACCATATTGATAAAATAGATGAGCACACGGCAGTTATCTTAGCCGATGAAAGTATGATGTTGCCGGTTTTACATTCGTTACCCGAAAAACTTGAAGATGTCAATGTCAGTATGGGCTACTCGTTGAATGATACTAAACTTACGGCACTAATTCGACTGTATTTGAAAAGTCATTCCAATGATGACAAAACAGGAGGCGTAAAACGCTACGATTATAAAACGGTTCAAACCATTGTAAAGCATCCGGCGGTTGAAAGAGAAAATCCCGAATTGTCGCAACAAATAATCTCAACCATAAACAGGGAAAGTCCGATAAGTATTCCTGCCGCAGATTTGATAGAACAAAAGCCCGAACTGTATAAATTACTGTTTACCGCTATTCCGAAAGAAAATGCCGGTGAAATATTGCTCACAAATTTAATGAATATTTTATTCCTGATATTTGAGCGAGAAGAGGGAGAAAGTCTGCAGCCTAAAGAAAATATTGAAAACGAGGCTATATACCACGTCTATAAGAGAATAAAGAAATTCAAAGAACTGCTTGCGGAGAGAAAAGAACAATTTTCGGTTTCATTTACTTCTCAACTCTTGTCTAAACTCCTCGCTGACGTTGTTATTCCGTTTAAAGGAAAAAAAGCCACCGGCTTGCAGGTTTTAGGAGTTCTCGAAACACGAAATATTGATTTCAAGAATATAATAATTCTCGGCATGAACGAGGGAAATTTTCCTAAAATACAATCCAAGCCCAGCTTTTTAACGCAAAGTCTCCGTTTTGCTTTTGATTTACCTTTGGTACAACATCAAGATGCCGTCTATGCCTATTTGTTTTATCGCTTGTTGCACCGGAGTCAAACTATTAATTTGGTGTATAACAGTTTGTCGGATTCCGACATTGGCGAAAAAAGTCGCTTCATAAGTCAGCTGCAATACGAGTCTGCTTTTGAATTTGACGAAAAACAATTTTACCAGGACCTGAAAATTTCAGAGGGTGCTGAAATTACAATCCAAAAATCATCGGAGATAATGGAAGTGCTTGAAAAATATAACTTGAAATCTTCGCAAAAACCCAAGCGATTTTCGGCCTCTGCTCTAAATACCTATATTTCATGCTCTTTAAAGTTTTACTTCAGATATGTTGCCGGATTAAAAGAACCCGACAAGGCTGAAGATGAAATTTCGCCGGCATTGTTCGGAAATATATTGCATAAAGCGGCTGAAATAATGTACTCTAAATTGCACAAAGGGAATGCAGCAACAGTTATAACTGCCGAAAAATTGAAAGCGGAGAGAAAGAACGCCAAAGAATTTATAACCGAAGCCATTAATAAAGTGGGCAAGATAAAGGCCTCCGAAAATGAACTCTTTGAAGGAAAAGGAGAAGTGATTCGTGAAGTGTTGGCAAAATACTTAAAGATGATTATTGATACAGACTTGCGGTATGTGCCGTTCAGAATATACTCGCTTGAGGCGGATAAATTCAGCAGCACCGAGTTGACTGTTGATACCCCGGCAGGAAAAAAGGAGTTGGGGTTTGTCGGAATTATTGACCGTATAGATATTAAGGATGACGTTTTCCGAATTATTGATTATAAGTCGGGGAAAGCAGATAAAACATTTAGTTCCTTTGACGATTTATTTGTCCCGGAAAAAAATTCAAAATACAAAGCAATTTTGCAAATGTACCTTTACGGTTTAATGTTTAAAAGTAAAATGCAAAATGTGACGGCGAAACCCGGGATATATAATTTGAGGGATATGAGTAAACCCGGTTTTTCAGCTGATTTATCCTTTAAAGAAGGACGAAAAAGGCATCCGGTGGATGGTGAATTTTTTAATTCTACGATTTCTGAATTTTCAGAACACCTGAAAATACTGTTGTCTGAAATTTTTGATCCTGCTGTTCCGTTTTCTCAAACTCAAGACGATAAAAACTGTACCTATTGCCCTTATATCGGAATTTGTAATCGTTGAGCCGGCATTGATTATTTGAATGCTGAGTCGGTTGGGGTAAAGGGCATAGCCGTTAACTAAAACATTAATTAGTTGAATTACAGTCTGTATTAAGTTGTAATTTTGATTATTTTGCAAACAACATGCTCAACCTCCGGAAATTTGAATATTATCTTGTAAAGCCTTATAATCGTCATATTCAAAAAAACACCTCTATTCTAAACTATAGCCGTTATTTCCTATCCATTCCTAAAGAAACAATAATAAACTGACTGCCATAACAGCCATTCCGACTATGAGTCCGTAAATTGCAGAGTGGGGTTTGCCGTATTCTTGGGCAGTCGGCAGGAGTTCATCCAAAGAGATAAATACCATAATGCCGGCCACAAAAGCAAACAGCAATCCAAAAATAGTATCGTTTAAAAAAGGCATTAATAATAAGAATCCGATGAGTGCACCTATAGGCTCAGCCAAACCGGACATAAAAGACCAGAAAAATGCTTTTTTCTTATCGCCGGTAGCATAGTACAAAGGAATAGAAACCGCAATGCCCTCCGGAATATTATGAATAGCTATGGCCACAGCTATAGCAATACCTAAAGTGGGGTCTTGCAGTGCTGCTGTAAATGTTGCCAATCCTTCCGGAAAATTGTGAATGCCGATTGCCAAGGCCGACATCATGCCCATTTTCATTAGTTTCTTCTTTTTGGCGATATCCACTTCTTTACTTATATCTTCGACTTTATGAACTTCATGGGGGTTTTCAAAGGACGGTACCAATTTATCAATGACGGCAATAACAAATATGCCGGCAAAGAATCCGCCAACGGCATACCAACTTCCGATTACATCTCCGTGAACTCCGGTTAGTGCATCTTTTCCTTTGATAAGAATTTCAACCATGGAAACATATATCATAACGCCGGCAGAAAAACCCAGAGAGACGGATAAAAATACGGTGTTGGTCTTTTTTGTAAAAAAGGCTAAAGCACTTCCTATTCCTGTGGACAGCCCGGCAAAGAGTGTAAGGCCAAATGCAAAAGCAATGGTTTCAAAGGTCATATTTGTTAGTTATTATAAAAGGAGTAAAATTATAAAAAGACTAATAATTTCCAATAGTTTGTTTTGTGTAAATGTAAATTATTGACAAGTAATCAAAATAGGCTTTTTTATGAGAAATTGTTGGTAATTCAAAGCAATGCTAAGTACTTTAAAGGTTCATAATATTTGCCGTGATATCCGTCCGACCGCTTTGAGCGGTCAGACGGGTAATACAATAACCACCAACATTTTTTAAGAATAGAGCCTCAAAATAAAATTGCCTGACATCAATTGTGCTGTAAGGTGGATCGTTATTATCAATTAAAATCTTCCTCTCCCTGTATTTTGTTAGATTTCCGGTTGTTACTTGAAAAATTACAATAAATGTTGTATTTTTGAAAGGAATATTGTGTCATTCAAATAAAATAAAGATGAAAAAATTTCTATTATTTGTGATTACAGTTGGCTTAGCTTATCTTACCGCCTTTTATACCACCGGGAAAGAGAAAGGCTATCAAAATCCGTTCAATTTTTCATGGGTTGACAGCCTTAGTTTTGATTTTTACGAAGAAACAGATTTGGAAAAAGTCGACTCTTTTTCTGATATTGATGATCCGAATATGCGAGCCGGTTATGAGTATTTCCAAAAGGGCAGCTACTATGCTGCCATTAATGAATTTTCAACAGCCATGGAAAACCCAAATGTCCTTGTTGATGCAAATGTTATGACTGCCCGGTGTTATATAGAGCAGGACAGCCCTTTGCTTGCCGTTACTTATTTAGAGACTGCCTTGTCGGCCGATAATAAATGTGGAGAAGCCTATTATTATAAGGGGAAAATAAACTATGACCAAGGCAATTATTCCTCTGCTGTAGAAGATTTGTATATGTCTTCAGAGCTGGGATATCAAACAAAAGAGGTTTACTATTATCTGTCAAAGGCCTACGAAGAGAATGATAATAAGGCAGGGGCACTCGATGCTGCATTGATGGCTCTTGGTGTTGACAGCCTCTATACCGACGCTTTGTTTCAGACCGGCCGTATGTATTACAAGGCAGAACAATATGCGGCCTCTGCCGATATGTACTCCCGTTATTTGGTTATTGATCCGGATGATAAATACAGTGTTTTGAACCGGGGCTTGTGTTATGATAATTTGGGCAAAAGTGATTCGGCCCTTTTAGATTACAATCGAGTGATTGAAATTGATCCGGACTATTCTTTGGCTTATAATAATCGCGGATACTATTTCTATGAGCAAGGGGAGTACAAAAAGGCTCTTAAGGATTATGATAAATCGATACTCCTTGACCAAAATCATGAGCGTCCTTATTGGAATCGGGCAAGCCTCCTTTATAAGATGAAACTCTACAACAGAGCTATTGCAGATTATAAAAAATTATATGAAATTAACGCTTATAATTATTCGGCCTTATACTATGCCGCTCAATCTTATGAACAGCTGAATGAGTTTAAAAAAGCTAAAGAATACTATCAAAAATATATTGATACAGGCGTAAGCGAAGGAACAAAAAAAGCTGATGCTCGTTTAAAAATTAATAAATTGTAAAATATAACCTTCAAATATTATGATGGATAAAAATTTAAAATTTGACAGTAAGAGAAATCGATTTGAAAAAGTTGATGATAAAATAGAGGATTCAGCGTATATGAGTTCTCGTTCGGATTTGTATGTTAAAAGGAAAGAATCCCCGAGTATAAAGGGCATAGGGTATTATATGTTTCTCTTAGTTGTATTTGTCGTAGCCTACTTGTTGTTTTCAAATTATGTATTCGTATAAATACCGGCTGTTTCTTGCCCGATATATTGTGAGTTGTATATGATTAACGGAGTTTAAATGTTGTATAACTATATCGGTTTTTGTTCATTTTGAGTACAAATTCTTGATATTTACTTATATTTGAAACAACATGCAACGAAATCTAAAACCCTACAGTCTTAATAACAACCAAAAACATTGGAAATGTTTAAAAATCAATTTATCGCAGGACTTTTGCTAATTTTTTCATTTAGTTTGAGCTTTGCTCAAAATGCCGGCAACGACCAAAATATTTGTTCAACGGAAACTCAACTTCAAGGGGATGTACCTCCCGGTGGTTTCGTCGGAACTTGGACTGTTGTCACGGGGAGTGGAATATTTGCCGATGCCAACAGTAATTCTACACAAGTAACTAATATCCAAAAAGGACTCAATATATTTCGATGGACGTATGACGGGAATTCAGATGATGTTCAAGTAACCAATAATACACCAACGGCAAGTGCCGGGCCCAACCGAACAACCTGTAATACAAGTATATCATTTTCTGCCGGAATACCGCAAACAGGAGAATCCGGACTATGGGAACAAATTTCCGGCGGCCTTTCTTCAATAGCCAAGCCTTCGTTATACAATTCTGCGGTTAGTAATCTGCCTTTTGGGTTGTCTCAATATAAATGGACTATCTCAAATGCTTATTGCTCTGAGTCTGACACTATGACTGTCACCTCAAATTATGTAACAGCAGATGCCGGCAGTGATGTTTCCTCTTGCAACGGTACGGCAAGTATTCTGGCTGTCAATCCTGTGCCGGCAAACGGCTTATGGGAAGTGTTGGGTGCCGGTGTTATTGCAGACCCCGGCTCATACTCTACAACGATCAGTGGCTTATCCGACGGTAATAATACCATGCGTTGGACCGTTGAATACATGGGCTGTTCTGCGAGTGATGAAATGACTATAACAAATACTTCCGTGATTGCAACTGCAGGTATTGACCAAACGGTATGTGTACCCGAAGCCGAACTGGCTGCCAATAATCCTGCAGGAACGGGCGTATGGTCTTGTCCAAATACTTCAGTAAATATTGTATCGCCTTCCGGTTATCTGACTTCAGTTAATAATCTGCCGCCCGGAAACACGACCTTTAGGTGGACTGTAACTGAAAATTCATGCTCATCGTGGGATCAAATAACTGTAACCAATGCAGAAATTACCAATGCAGATGCCGGTCCGAATCAAACCGTATGCGGTTATACGACCACATTAAATGCAGTACCTCCGCAAGGCGGACAAATTGGCTCTTGGACTTTAGTTGCCGGTGCTGCAAATATTACAGATAATCAAATCTACAATACAGAAGTAACCAATTTGTCTAAAGGCGTCAATACGTTTCGCTGGAAACTGGACAATGGAGATTGCAATCAAACGGATGATGTATCAATAATTAATGCTATGCCCTCCGGAGCTGTGGTTTCGCCCGGTGAAGAAATTTGTACCGATGTTTATACGCTTACAGGAAATAACCCCGGCACGGGAGAAACCGGTCTGTGGTCTAAGGTCGGCGGTGCTACCGGAACAATTTTGAGTCCGAGCAACAGTGTCTCAGATGTTACCGATATTCAGCCGGGAGCCAACACTTATCGTTGGACGATCAGTAACGGAACTTGTAGTGATTTTGAAGAATTAACGGTAACAAACAATAGTGTTATTGCCAATGCCGGAACGAACCAAGCTGTTTGTGGTGACAGTTTTCGTTTAGAGGCTACAGACCCGGCTCCCGCCTCGGGTGT
This sequence comes from Bacteroidota bacterium, assembly GCA_034659855.1. Classification (GTDB taxonomy): domain Bacteria; phylum Bacteroidota; class Bacteroidia; order Bacteroidales; family JAADGE01; genus JAYEIA01. Next base: position 1,195 of record JAYEIA010000188.1, on the reverse strand, counting down.
TTGGAGTATAGAAACGTCATCCGGAACGCCTGTTTTTGATAATTCAAGCCTGTACAATACTACGGTTAGGACATTGGGATTGGGACAAAATTCTTTAAGGTGGCATATCTCAAAAGGGAATTGTTCCGATGATGATTTTGTGAGCATTTTTAACAGCCTTCCTGATATTGCCGATGCCGGAGCTGATCAAGAGGTCTGTAACCCGACAGCTGTACTTTCGGCAAATAATCCTTCGGCAGGAGCAGGAGTCTGGACTTTGATGAGTGGCTCTGCTCAAATTGATAATTCCTTGAACTTTTATACGGCGGTTTCGGGTTTAGGTATAGGTAATACTGTATTTCGATGGACAATTTCCGAGGACGGTTGCAGTAATTTTGATGAAGTAACGATTAATTATATTCAGGTAATTGCCGATGCCGGCAAAGATTTTGGTATCTGTACCACCGCAGTCAATGCTTTGGACGGAAACATTCCTCAAGCGGGGCAATCCGGCCTCTGGACGGTCGAAGGCGGCACCGGAGTTCTCGCAAACCCCGAGAGCTATAATTCTGCCGTAAGTAATTTATCGGCAGGCGGAAATTTATTGACTTGGACAATAACGGAAAGCACTTGTTCCGAATCCGATGATGTTTCAATTACAAATAATATTCCGACGGTTGCTACCGTTAGTTCAAACCAAGAAATATGTATTCCTGAAACAAACATATACGGTAATCAGCCCACCTTGGGAACCGGTTCATGGTCGGTAATTTCAGGCGGAGGAATAATAGCAAATACCTTGGCTTCAAATACAGGCGTTTCAAATATCCCGGAAGGTACAAATATATACCGTTGGACAATTTCGCATGAAGAATGTACGACTTCTGCTGATATTCAGGTTATTAATAATGAAACAGAGGCAATAACGCAAGCCGATTTTTCAGTCTGTGGATCTGATGCTGTTATACCGGCCAATGAACCGCAAGGAATTGAATACGGCGTATGGACGGTGATTTCCGGCAACGGTATAATTGAAAACTCCGGAAATTATTCAACCACCGTAAGCAATTTGTCATTCGGATCAAATATACTTCAATGGACCATGCATAAAGGAAGTTGCTCAGATTATGATGACCTGAAGGTTACCAATGATTTTTTTGCTGCAGTTGCAAATGTAGCCGGACCAACTGAAATTTGCACAGACTATACACCATTA
>JAYEIA010000187.1:0-8943 GCA_034659855.1 Bacteroidota bacterium | reverse complement strand
CGATGAGGACGAGAGGATGATCGTCAACATGGGTCCGCAGCACCCATCGACACACGGTGTGCTCCGCCTCCAACTCGAGCTCGAAGGCGAGATCATTCGCCGAAGCAAGCCGATCATCGGCACGAATGGTGCAGCTGGTGCAAGCATATGATGAAAACGACTTTTGCATCCGAAGGATTGGCCGGTTACATCAACCAAAATTTTATTCCGGTACGTTTTGATGCCGAAACCCGGGACACCCTAATATTCAAAGGAAAAACATACACCAATAAAGGAGTCGGTCGCAGGCCAAAACATGAACTGGCAAATTACTTACTCAATGGAAAGTTCTCTTTTCCGACTATAGTTTATACAGACCGTAAAGGAAATATATATCCGGTTCCGGGATATAAAGATGTAAAATCTATAGAGCCGTATTTAATCTACTTCACAGAATCGGTTTACCAAAACCGACTGCCGATTAATAACTTTGTCACTGATTTTATGTTTGCCAATCACGACCGGTTCAAAAAAGAGATTGACGAAATAAAAAAAACGGCTCAAGCTTCCAACTCATCCTTTACTTTACCGGACAGCTCAGGAGTTGTTCATTGGCAATCATTTAATGAGGCGGCAAAAAAACAAAGCGTTGATAACAAACCATTGGTGGTTTTTATCCACACCCAAAGATATTATACTTGCAATCTGTTTGAAAAAATGGTTTTGAAGAATGGAGTTATTGCAGATTTACTGAACAATAAGTACCATCCCGTAAAAATGAATGCCGCCGCACAAAAAGACATTGAGTTTATGGGAAAAGTATTTAAGAGCAACGGCCCCGGGGCTCCACATCAATTAACATACGCTCTGTTGAAAAAAAGTTTTGTTTTTCCTGCTGTATTGGTCATTGATAACAAAAATCAGCTCGCGGCAGAATTACATGCCTACATGAATACTGTGCAGTTTGAAAGTATAATGAGTTTCTATGCGGATAAAAATTACACCAAGAAGAGCTATCAGGAATTTGTGAAACCATTTAAAAGTAAACTGCAAAACCAATGATATACTTTAAATGCAAACTTCTTCTGTTTTAATATTTTAAATAGCTGTACTCCTTTAATATAAAAGCTGCTATATGATTTTGCGATATAATTGGATATAGGTATTATTTACAAAAACTCAAACAGTTAATAATGAAGCAGATAACGACAGATGTAAATTTGTTTCAAAACTTACTTGTCAGACATTCAGGCATTTACAATTATACACAATGTCCATTTTTTTATATTAAAACAGACCAAGTTTGAAAAAGTTTAATTATTTAATGATAAGTGTAGTTTAAAAAAATATAAAGTTAAAGCGCTAAAAATAAGAGTTTTAAGTTAATTGCAGAATAACTTAAAAAGCCCTGATAATTAAACACATAACTTATTTTGCTAAAATAGAACATCCTTTTTAAATCGAACCAATGATTGTTTACTTAGGAATTGTGATGAAATAAATTGACAGTTTTAAACCAAGTTATTTTGTCCTCTGTTTGCTTTACAAAATTTGCAAATAGCAACGATTTAAGAACATTTTAAAGTGAATAGAGGTCAAAAGAACAAGCGTTGTGCTGAGCGATAGTCGAAGTGCATAAATGTTATAGGTTATTTTGTTTCCGTTCCTTAATTAGTCTTTGTCGCCAAAACCAAAAAATCGGAGGATTTTGTACCGGACATTCTCTTTCAAAATATCTTTTTCTTTGGACGCATAACTTTGTTGATATGAATCCCCCTCCAGTTCTTCCCAAATCTTACTCCATCCCGGGAAGCCCCCCACATTCCGGTCGTCAATAAAAATATCCGCCGCAATTTTTCGGCTCGAATATTCCGACTCAAATTGTTCTCCGGGTGTGCTGTTATTGACGGCATAAAACTCAATGCCGTTTTCGGCACAATAATCAACGGCTTCCAGCAACAGTTCGCCGGAACGATAGGTCCATAAAATTAATTTATGCCCTCTGTTGCACAACTGTTTTAGGGTCTGGAAAGCAAACAATTTTTCTTTCCCAATTTTCGGATATTCATGATCTACGATTGTTCCGTCAAAATCTACTGCGATAATCATAACAAATTATTAAAATTTACCTTAGTGTCATGTCAAGCATGAACTTTCGCACCAAGCATTGCTCTTGTTCCTTTTTGTGGACTTAAAAAAAGACTCGCGTAGCTATGGCTATGCTTACTTTTTATAAGTCCACAAAAAGAAAAATAGCAGCAACTTACCCGAAATTTCATACTCGACATGACACTTGTGAAACCATACAAAAAAGCACCCGATAGTACCGAGTGCTTTCCTTATTAACCTAAACCTTAAAACTATGAAATTAATTATTACTATCAACTTCCCAAAGTTACATAGTTATTATTGAATTATTTTAAAAAAATTGCTTAATAAATGTTAAAATAACATAAAATTTAATTTCTCAATTTGAGTTGCGATTACTTTTTTTATCGGTCAGATAAACATAGCGTCTTAACATAATCGGTTCATCGGTCAAAACATTGTAGTTGACCTCCTTTTTGAGGCGGTTATTTTTATAAAAATATTTTATCTTTTTTTGACCTTCCTGAAATTCATAAACCAATCGGTTTTGTGCATCATATTGTTTGGTTACTGTTTTATAATGCTCTCCCTCCGGTTTTGTAAACTCTATCAGGGTCTCATTCCCTAAGCTGTCTGTTTCTTTGACTTCAAAACCCAAGATTTTCTTATGCTTTCTTCCGTACAAACTACCGGCCATTCGCTGTCCGTGTTCGTTGGATTTTTCAACAACCGTACTTTTCCTGATTCCGTGCGAATCATAAATCGTTTTCTTGTGAAAATATGTCTTACCGTTGAGATATTCCCACACCGTTTTCTCTGTTAACTTTCCTCGACTGTTAAATATTTTTAGAGAAGCCGGTTTTCCAAAGTTCGTATATTTGTAAACTTTCATCAACACTTTACGCTTCCTTCGAGAAAATCCGGTTTCCGTCAGTACCTTGCCGGACTTGTTATATTTATAAAGCACATAATCACGTTTCCGTTTAAATTGGTTGACATACTGTTTCTTAACCAATCGGTCATTTTTATAAAATCTTATTTCAATTAATGTTCCCTCCTTGGCAGGCACTCCAAATTTATACTGATGCTGATATACATAACATTTTTCAACCTCTTTTACAGATTGAGAGGAGCCCCTGAATCCGACCGTTAAAAAAATTATAGTGAATAATGTCATTATAACGAACCGATTAGGCCCATGATACACCGATAGGCATGATCGTCCGGGAAATAGCTGTTTGATAATTTTCATATAAAAATATATAAGCAAATTAATATGATACTTTCATTGTAATATAGGGATTGTTCCAAAATAACTTGACGCTTTAAACTCGTTCTTTTATCCTTGGTTTTTGCTCGGTCTCAAAAAATCTTTAAAATCCGTTAAAATAGCTCGCTATTCGCAGTATTTTCAAGTAGTGAAACAACAAAAGAACAAGCGTTGTGCTGAGCGATAGTCGAAGTGCATAACTGTTATAAGTTTTCACCATTCACCCTTCACCATTCACCATTCACCCTTTGACATAGCTTACTCGTATGAATTTGTCAGTTCAGAATATATCATATAGCCTACCCAAGCGTCGGTTGCAGCATATTTCTTTTGCTTTGAGCTCAGTCGAGTTTTTTCCCAATTAGAAAGTTGTTCCGACTTTGAGATTCTAAATTGCAAAATATTTCCGGTCAATTTTTTTAAGCCGGCATCTTGAATTCCGTATTTATTAACAAATGTTTGAAGCTCTACAAAGCCGCCCGGCTTAAACTCAGTTCTTTGCCGAAGTTCTTTGATATCATCTCGAGTAGCAACTCCTGCTTTTATTATTTTCGGATTACTCAATATCGCAGTAAGTTCTTGGGGCAAACCAATTTTATTTAATCGAAATAAAAACGCCTCATCTTTAGTAGATAACTGCAAAAGTGCAACCTCTCTATAGACATGCTTCTTGAAAACCGGCCGAGTTTCTGTATCAAAACCCAACAGCTTTTGGTTTTCCAAAAGAGGGATTACACTCTTCAACTGACTGCTTTTATTTATAGTATAAATTTTTCCGTCAAAAGCTCTTAGCGGGAGTTTATTAACTTCCTCTTTGGATATTCGTTCTTGTAAATTATTCATTAATAAATATTTAATGTAAATCTAAAATTATATTTTGCTTAGAAACGGATACGAAATAAATTTTGACAGCGTAGGCTAAGTTATTTTGTTTCCGTTCCTTAATAAGTCGGTGTTGTGCCAACGTAATAAAACCCTTTATTCATTAAAAAACTAAGACATATGCTCAAACTGTGGGGGCTGTATCCGACAAGTTCAGAAGAGATATATCCGTAACCGGCCTTCACTTCCAAACCTCTTTTACCGTAGTAAAACCCGGCTTCCGGAACAACCACAAATTCTCTGAGGGTCTTGCTCGAGCCACTGTAATTGCCGTGATAGTACGATAGTTTTCCGCCGCCGTAAACCCCAAAATGGGATGAGTTTAATTGCACAAATTCAAATTTTTTATGCACCCCCAGGTACCACTCATTGCGCAACTCTCGGTATTGAGTAAAAAAATGATCGGAGGGCTGAAAAGTAACTTTTTTTCTGAATGGTCGAATTTTCCAACCCGAAAAAACATCTACATTATACACCGTTTGGTGAAAACCACCCCCTACCCCAACCATATAGTCCTGAAAATTAGTCGATTGATGAATATCAAATGAAAACTGACCGTCAAAAAATTTTTGCTTGTCTTTGCCCTGACTTAACATATTTTGGATTTCCGAATCTCCTTTAATTTTTGCCAATTCATAGGTTGACACACCGTCTTTAATATTTTTTACCGGTTTAAGCCCAATGCCTGACAAATACTTCACTAAGTCCGTATATCCGTAATACACTGCAACATCCAAGCCGGTAAGTCCGTTACTGTTTGAACGTTGGATATCGGCTCCGGCAGCATATAATTTTTCAACCAACTTGATATGATTTTCTTGGCAAGCCATAATAAAAGGTGTATTTCCGAAAAAGTCAGGCTTATGAATATCTGCTCCGTAGTCAAGCAACAAATCTACCATTGTTGAATCCCCGTAATAGGCAGAAATTGTCAGGGGAGTACTCAACCCGTCGGAACTATCCGGCTTGGCTTTATAATGTAATAATATATCGGCTACACGCGGAAATCCGTAGGCACAGGCATAATGCAGTCCCGTTGAACCCTGCCGGTCTGCCATATCGACATCGGCTCCGTTATTAACCAATAAAAGCATAATATCCGTTTGATTGTTCCTGCACGCTGAGATCAAGGCTGTTGTGCCGTCCAATGGATTTATATTTACATCGGCACCGTACTTTATCAATGCTTTGCAAAGATATATATTTCCTTTTTCTGAAGCATACATCAGAGGTGTAACACCGTCGTCAGTATATGCGTTGGGATTGGCTCCTCCTTTAAGCAAGTAAAAAGCTTCTTTGTCTTTATCATTAAAAACAGCTTTCAAAAGCTTATCATCCGTATTTTGTGCAACAGCAGCAATACCGGATAAGATAAGAAAAAAAATAATTGCCGTTTTTTTCATTATAAGATTATTTTTAAGATATATTTCATTCATTGCGTCCGATCTAAAAAGTATGTTCTATTTTAGCAAAACAAGCTATATTCTTAATTATCAGAGCTTTATAGATTATTTTGCAATTAACTTAAAACTCTTATTTTTAGTACTTTAACTTTATATCATAAACACCATAAGTTTTTGCTGTTTATACCCGTCTGACCGCTTTGAACGGTCTGACGGATTTAAGATTACAGCATTAACATAAGACGTTTATTATAAACTTTCAGCTTTATAACTTTTCAAAACTGAACTCTTCATTACTTTAAATCGTCTGCACAAATTGGCCGGAGCGTTGTTTCTCTACAACCGTTTTGCAAATATAATGAGAGATATTATTTCGGCCGCTTAAAATTTGATTGAACCAACCGTTTTGGGGTATGCCACAGCCCGTAATAGTTTTCCTTCGGTATAACTTCCCCGGAAGCATTTAAAAAATCTCCGGTTATATTTTTCTTTATAATTTTCATCTCTCCGTCAATCACCGCTTGTTTCACAATCTCCTTAAATTCGTCCGAACTGCAATGGGGGCATTTTTTTGCTATTTTCAAACCCACCTCATTATTACAAAGGTCCATTTCAGAAGATTTATAATCCGGCAAATTCCCCTCCTCTAAAGTCTTTCGTCCATAATCTATTTTATTTCCTTTTTCATGCGCCTTTCCCAGCCATCTTGCCTTTCGCTCTCCTATTGAGCATCCTAAATTGGCCATCCAGTAAGCATGCCGAAAAGCATCAATTTGTCCGCCGGCAAAATCACCGTCCATCGCAGAATCGGGAATCATTTTCAAGCTTTCATCTTGGGCATGTTGTGCAATCAGCAAAGCTTTCCCGGCCACAAACGGATGAAAAACCACCCAAACTTGCTCCGGGTAGTGCAATCCGAAAAATTGTTTTATTTTTCCGTTTTGTCCCATTGCGGACGAATCTAAAAAAAAAATTGCAAAAAACAGTAGCAATATTTTTCCGTTGCCTCCCTGAATCATTTTTTTTCGGCTCTCTATAGCTTGTTTTTTAGGAACAAATCTCATTATTTTACTTTTTTATAATGCTAAATACTTTAATCATATTCCCCGATTACTCCTAATCTATAATAATGCATTGCAGACATCAATACGCCATTGAAATGATCTATTCCAAAAAAATAAAAACACAAGACAAAGAAGCAAAAAATTATTATATTTGTAAGAACTAAATTTTCTAAAACCAACTGATGAGTAATCAAATTTTTAATAAGAAACCTCCGTAAATATACACTAACTTTGACTTAAGTCAATAACCTATGCTAAAGTTATTACATTTACAATAATAATTATCAGTTCATTATAATATAAATTTTTCAGTAAATATCAGGCTATAATGGGGGCTTAAGTTAATTGCTTAAGCAATACGTTAAGCATAAAAAAAAAAATATAAATAAATGAGAACAGAAAAAGCAATTTACATAAAATCAGCAAAAATCAATTATAATAATTATAACTTAATTGAAATTTTGGATATTCGAGAATTTTTGAAAATTTTTGAATATATTAATAAGGAAATAATTACAAATAGAACTAAAAACCAGATGCAACGAAGTTATGAAAGTTACGCATTAGTAAAAGAAGGTCTTGTATTTATTTCAGATGATAGTTTTATTGTTATAAATGACAATTATCTTTTTAGAATTTCAAAAGCTGGTTTTGTTTCTCTCGAAGATTATATAGAAAGCGAACAATCAAATCAATTAAATTCAGATGCGTTTTATAACTCAAAAGCATTAAAATTTGGATACAATAATAGTATTGATTATTTCGATGCAGTTGATAACGGTTTTATTGATGCGTCAAAACAATTTAACAGAAATAATCATTATAATAATCGAAAATCGCCATTTAATGGATTAACAGATGCAGAAATATATTATAAAATTAAAAAACAAAACTATAAAACATTTTTAGATTACCAAAAAGGTCAATCAAAGGGCTTTAAGGATGGTATTGATTTTTATAATGCTCAAAAACTTGGCTTTATTGAATACGACCACTATATTACAGCAAAAGAATTGGACATCAAAAATGCACAAGATTATTACGAGTTATCAAAAAAAGGAATAGAAACAAAAGAACAAATAGAATTTTACAGATGGAGTAAAAAAATAGATAAGTCAAATTATCAAACGTATGATGAATTAGCTCTTATAAAATATTTGGTTGATATGCCAAAATCAAGAACAACTCTCAAAAAAATATACGAAAATTATAAAAAAATATTAGAAAACATATTCGACATACCAATTCCCAGTAATCAATTGAGAAGCAGAACACCTACATATGGAAATATTGCAAATAAGCCTAAAAATGAACTTTACAATGTGACAATAAGCAATGTTAATCAATTAAAAAAAGTCATAAATGAAAATAATTTGATAAAATTTATTGGCACATATGATGAAGATGGTGATTTTTTTGAAAAATTAAACTCTTTAAATAAAAGTGAAAGATATATTTATATTGATGGTAGTAATATGGCATATATTATTAACAACGAGCCATACGCAAAAAGCATTCAAATAATAGTAAAACATCTTATTAGTCTTGGATTTAACAAGGAAAAAATAAACGTAATAGTTGATAAGTCTCTAAAACATAAGATTAAAGACAAAGATAATTTTAACAGACTAAAAGATGAAAGCAATTATTATGAAGCACCTGCAAAAACAGACGCTGATGATTATATCATTAAATATGCAAAAGAAAATAATGGTATTATAATTTCAAACGATAGATATAACGATTATAGTATAGCAAACAGTTGGGTTGCACATAATATTGACAGAATACGCATCCCTGTGATGATTATCGAAGACAAACCAAAATTTAAAGGAAACATTAATGATTTTTTGTAAATAATTACCAATTTTAATAAAACCATTTAATAAATGAAGCTAAAAACTTTTCACATAAGATTATCAAAGGAACATATAATTTCAGACGAAAATAGAATTAACGAATTTATGGCTGATAAACAGGTAATTAACACTTTTGCAAGTTTAGTAAATGCTGAAAAACTAAATTTTTGGTCGGTTGTTATAACATATACAGAACAAATTGATGCAAAAAAAGAAAAATTATCATATTCAACAGAAACGGACTTAACCGAAAGAGAACAAGAAATTTATGATAATCTTAAAAAATGGAGAGCTGATAAGTCTGCAATTGAAAATGTTCCAACTTATGTTGTTGCACACGATAAAGAATTGATAACTATTGCCAAAGAAAACATTGAAAAACTTGATGATTTAAAAAA